>JAISQC010000124.1 GCA_031274465.1 Synergistaceae bacterium
TGATTTTCGTAGCAGATGCAGCCCATCTCCTCGTGAAGCTTGTGGGCCGCGCCGAAATCCTCGACCTCGAACGCTATGTGGGACTCGTTCTCGCCGAGGTCGTAGGGCTCTTTGTGCTCGTGAAGGCATGTCAGCTCGAGCTGGTGCGAGGTTTCCCCGTCGCCCAGGAACGCGAGGGTGAAACTGCCGCCCTCCCTGCGGCGGAGCTCTTTAAGGCCCAGCGCTGATTCGTAGAATTTCAAGCTGCGGTCGATGTCCGTCACATTGATGTTGCTGTGCAGAAATTTGGATTTCATTGACTTTCCCCCATTTTCAATATGATTTCAGGCGATCCGCCGTGCCCCAAAGCCACGGGTTCCTCCTACGCCCGCTTCCAATCTTCCAGCGTTTGCCGCATGGCGTCGTACTCCAGGTTGTCCAACTGATCGCGGAGCCGCTTCGTCAATTCCGCGCCGCGCTCCGATTCGTACTCGTGTCTCTCCAGCTCCTCTATCGCATTCTCTATCGCCTGCGTGTCGTAGGATATCGAGGCTTCCAGCGCCGAGTCGAGCACGAGGCCGTCCGGCTCCGCGAGGCGGTCCTTGGCTGACTGGCTTTTCGATATGGAGTCGAGCAGCCGCTCTATGCCGGAGATCATGGCTTCGACGGTGCTTACGAACATGGGGTTTTTGGCCAGCACCAGCCCGATATCGCCCTCTTTCGAAACCGCCTCCAGCTCGGCCGCCAGAGATGCGAGGTGGGACGCGCCGATCCCGGCGCCCGCGCTTTTTATCCCGTGCACCGTTATGGCGTAGTCGTGCAGCGTTTTCTTCGACGGGGACCTCAGCTTGTCGAGCAGCGCGGGCGTGTGCGCCACGAATGAGCGAAGCACCGACAGGTAGGTAGCCTCGTCGTTGTAGAAGTCGTTTCCAAACGCGAGGTCGAGCCCCTCCACTCTGCGGTCGCCGATCAGCTTCGCGCCGGACGGCTTCGCGACGCGATGGGGCGAGGAGCGGTCGGCCTCGCGCAGCGTCTCCTCGCTCTGCTTGTCCCTGATGAAGCGGTTCAGCGCCATGTTGAGGCGCTTTATGTCCATCGGTTTCGGTATGAAATCGTTGAAGCCGTTCTCGAGGAACATCTCCTCGTTCCCGGCGAGGGCATTGGCGGTGAGGGCTATTATCGGGACAGTCCTCGAATATTCGGTGCCGACCTCCGACCGTATCGCCCGCGTTGCCTCTATGCCGTCCATCCCGGGCATCATGTGGTCCATGAAGATGGCATCGTACTTCCGCTCCCCGGAATCGCCCTCCCCTATCGCCCTTACCCTCTCGATCGCTTCGGCCCCGCTCGTCACGCAGTCTATCTCCAGCCCGTAAGGGATCAGAAGCCCTTTTGCAACGTCCAGGTTGGTCACCACGTCATCCACTACCAGCACCCTGCCGTAAGGCATATACGCCCGGTTTATCTGTTTCACCCTCGCCGGCTTGTTCCCGGTGAATTCAAAGCTGCTCAGGTTTCTTATCGCCTCGCCGCCTATCGGCGAGCTGTCCGCTATTTTCTGCCGTATCTGCGCAGTGAACCTGCTGCCCGACCCGTATTCGCTCTCCGCTTCGATCCAGCCGCCCATAAGCGCGGTGAGCCTCTTGACGATGGAGAGCCCCAGGCCGGTTCCCTGTATGTTGCGGTTAGCCTTCGTGTCAAGCTGGCTGTATTCTGTGAAGAGCCTCGGCATGTCCTCGTCGCGTATGCCTATGCCCGTGTCGCGAACCGTGAAGGTCAGGATAGCGTCGTCTCCCTGGCGGTTCCATCCGATCCCGAGCGCCACGGTCCCCTCGTGTGTGTATTTGAACGCATTGGAGAGCAGGTTGTTTAAAATCTGCTTCACCCGTATCTCGTCGCCGCACATCTTCGAGGGCAGCGTCTCGTCCATTTCGAGGTCGAAAGTTATCCGTTTCGACCCTATTCTGACTATGTTGAGGTGAACCACGTCGTTTACGAGGTCCGCCAGATAGTAATCCATGTTGACGGGCTCGAAGTTGCCCATCTCTATCTTCGAGATGTCGAGGACGTCGTTGATGATTCCGAGCAACGTCGCCCCGGCGTTGTAGATTTTTTCCAAGTTGGAGTACGTGTCCAAGGGCAATTGCTTTTGCAGCTCTATTTCGGAAAGGCCGATTATCGCGTTGAGGGGGGTTCGTATCTCGTGGCTCATGGTGGCTAGGAACGCGCTCTTGGCTCTGTTGGCTTCCTCCGCGGCCTCCTTCGCCCTGAACAGGTCGGTCATGTCGTGGTAAACCAGCAGCACTCCGTCGAAAACGCCGAACTCGTCGAACATCGGGCTGTAATATATCATATAGTTGTGGGGGTCGCCGCCCCCCGAAAAGTCGATGGTCTCGCTGACGCCGGCAATCGGCTTCCTCTGGGTTTTCACTGTCTTGAGCCTCTCGCTCAGGCGCTCCAGATATTCCTCATCGACGTAGCACTTCAATACGTCCTCTATGGCGTGCCCGCTTATGAGGCCGAAATTGACCGTCCCGGAAATCTTCAGGAACGACGAAGAGCAATAAACCACGCGGTCGTCTCGGTCGCACATCATGACCAAGTCCTGAACCGTGTCTAGCATCATCTCGAGGTATTTTTCCTGCCTGAGCTTCTCGGCGCTGATCATCCCCGCCAGTCTGTCGCGGGTGAAGGAAACCGTCTCGAAGCGGCGTATCTCCTCCATCTGCTCTTTGACCTGGCTGTCCCGCTTCCGCAATTGCTGACGCAGGCGCCCGTTTTCCTCGCGGAGGGCCGCCAGTTCGTCAGAAAGCCTAGCCGTGCCGCCGGTCAATCCGTCCATTCCAAGCCCTCACAAGATGCAGATGACAAAAGAATCGTTGAACAGCATGTTTTCCGTCCTCCCGCCCGGGGCGCATGAGGGGCAGAGTTCCCCGCCGGAATAGGCCATGCAGTACGCGGAAGCCTTGCCAATGCACTCTCCCACTTTTTTGTGCTCTTTCATGCCGTCCAGCCCGAGGGTCCAGAAGCGCGACGCGCAGGAATACATCAGCATTCCCCTCCCTCGGGCCAATGCCAGCGCTTCCCACACCTTGTCCTCGGTGGACCTCAAAATGGCGTCGGGCGACGTCGCGGAAAAAGCGAGCGTGGAACGCTTGGGAACCGTGCCGGTCAGGACGAGGCCGCCGTCCGGCGCGACCTTCATGCAGGCCCTTGCAATCACCGCGCCGTCCTCGGGATAAAACACGAGAGGCATAGACTCGAGCCCGGTCACGTCGTTGCCCCTGATGAGCCCGATGGATTCGAGGTATTTCACGGCCGGCATGTTGTTGACCGTGTGCAGGATGTTCTTAGTGACGCCGGTCACGAGCGCCTTCTGCCTCAGAATGATTTTATAGTCTACAGGCACCGAGAGGAAATCCGGATCGACATCGCCGTACAGCGCCAGCAGGACAACGGACATGCCATACCCCATTCCGTTGTAAATGGTGCGCGACCCGCTGTCCGGGTCGTTCGAGATCGGGATCGACCCAAACGCCGGGACGTTTTCCGAAAGCCCGTCGAGCACCCGCAGGAACTCGTCTCCGCCGATGTCGCAAACCCTCGGGACGAAAGCGAAAAACATTGCCGGGCGCGACCCAATCGGCGCAAAAACCTTGCGATACAGCTCCTCCACGGGACCGGCGGCGTCGTCGAAAATCGAGGCCGACGCACCTGCCGCAAAAACCACGTCATCGCTGGTGAGGACGGAGAGGACCATCGCTTTCTTGCTCATCACCCCGCGCGCGGACGACGATATCGTCGTGCAGCCGACTATATCGAACCCGAGGGCGTCGTGCAGCGCGCCCACGACCCCAATGCCCAGAAAGTCGCTGTGGCAGTGCAATATCCCCGCAGAGTTCTTGGACAGCCTGCCCCTGTCTATCATTGCGAGCACCTCGGAGACGGCGCGCCCAGCGTCTTCCGTCTCTTCCGTATAGGCAGTGAGCATTTCCATCCTAGGAATTTCCCCGATGGCGCGCCCGCGCGGCGCAAATCTTTAAAACGATCACGCCGGGATACGGCTGTGTTCGGCAAGCGCGGCAAATTGACCGTGGCAGGACTCGAAAGCCTTGACTATGCGCGGGTCGAACTGAGAACCCCTTCCGTCGATTATGATGTTTCTTGCCTGCCCATGATCGAATCCCCTGCGGTAGACGCGGTCGCACACCAATGCGTCGTACACGTCCGCCACGGCCATTATCCTGCCGCAGAGCGGAATGCCGTCCTCCGACAGGCGGCCCGGATACCCCCTGCCGTCGAACCTCTCGTGATGGTGCGCGGCCATCGCCTTGGCGTACCCGAGATAGGCCCGCGTGGGCATCCGCGCGTGCATGCCCTCCAGTATCTCGGCGCCTATCGCGGCGTGTCTTTTCATAACCGCAAATTCCTCGTCGTCAAGCCGGTCCGGCTTCAAAAGATACCGGTCGCTGATCGCTATCTTGCCTATGTCGTGCAGCGGCGCCGCGCGGGACATCATCTCGATCCCATCGTCTGACAGCTCGCTTTCGAACATCCCCATGTCGGCCAGCTTCCGGGCAAGCAGCTCCACGTATTTGCCTGCCATCGTCACGCATTTGCCGGCGCCTTCCTGCTTTCCCTCTATCAAATCGGCGAAAATGGCGGACAGCCCGCCCTCTACCTGCTTGAGGTGGTCGTCCAGAACCCTTTTGTACGACGAAAACCGCAGGTGAAGGTCCAGCCTGTGGAGCAGCAAGCGCTTCTCGACGGGGCTTCTTATAAAATCAGCGGCGCCGGCCTTGAGGCCCCTTGCTTCCGTGCCCGTGTCGCCCTTGGCGGTGATCAGAATTATCGGGATGCCGCTCAGAATGGGATTGCCGCGCAACGCCCCGATTACCTCCAATCCATCCGTCCCGGAGGCTATCAGGTCCAGCAGAATCAGGTCGGGGCGCTTCATGACGCATATATCGACTGCCTGACGGCCCGACCTCGCAGGCAGGACCTCATAGCTGCCAGACAGCATGGCGGAGATATTTTTCAGGCTCGCCGTGTTGTCATCGACAACCAGTATTTTTTTCATCAGCTTTGATTTCTGTTCCAGCCGCCGGAAAGGTGTGGGTTGTTCCTCTCCATTGCCGGGAACTTCTCATAGCAGGATTCGAAAACGTCCACAATGGCCGGGTCGAACTCGGTGCCCCTCCCCTTCGCGATAACTTCGTACGCCTCGTCCAGAGTGAGCGCGTTTCTGTAAATCCGCTCCGTTAGGCAGGCGTCGTATACGTTGGCGACCGCCATTATGCGGCAGCAGAGCGGTATTTCGTTTCCGGCGATGCCCTTCGGGTAGCCCTTGCCGTCGTATCTCTCGTGATGCCCTTCGGCCACGGTCGCCGCGTATTTGAGGTAACGCTGGGTTGGGGTGCGGTCGTATATGTTGGACAGCACGCGGGCGCCTATCGTGGTGTGTTTTTTCACCGCCTCGTATTCTTCGTCCGAAAGGGGGCCTGGCTTCAGGAGGATGACGTCGCTGACGCCGATCTTTCCGATGTCGTGGAACGGCGCGGCGCGCGCTATCATCTCCACGTCCTGCGTGGTCAGCTCGCCCTCGAACAAGCCCTTGCGCAACACTTCGTGCCCCAGTATTTCGACGTATTTGCTGGTCCGGAGCACATGGCCGCCGCTGTTGTCGTTTTTGCACTCGATCAGATCGGCGAACGAGATGACTATGCTGTTTTCGAGCTCTTTGACCGTGTTTTCGAGGTCGGTCTGGTAATCGTTGAACTGGAGGTGCAGCTCGAGCCTGTGGAGCAATATGTTCCTCTCCGCCGGCTTCGTGATGAAGTCAACCGCGCCGGATTCGAGAGCCCTGAGCTCCGTAGCGACGTCGTGGTTCCCGGTGAGGAATATGACGGGGATCCTGCTGAACTCCGGCTCGCCCTTCAACGCGGCGATCGTTTCAAAACCGTCCATATCCGGCATCTCGACATCAAGAAGGATAAGGTCAGGGGGAGCCTGCCCGCAAATCTTGAGTGCCTGCGGGCCGGATTTGGATAGCGAAACCTGATAGTTCCCGGAAAGCTGCGCCCCTATCTGCTTGAGGCTCGCCATATTATCGTCGACGACAAGTACTCTTTTCATAAGTCGGCACCCTGCAATTCAGAATTGATATCTTTATGGCGCTATCATATTACATCTTATCGTCCTAGTCAAAAAAATTCTGCGCGAAAAGACAAAA
>JAISQC010000128.1 GCA_031274465.1 Synergistaceae bacterium
TGGATGTTTCCCGATACCTGATCGTCGTCTGCTCGCCGCGCTGCGCCGAGTCCGCGCATGTGGACGACCGAGTGCGCCGCTTCATCGAAAGCGGCAGGAGCGAGAACGTCATCCCCTTCATTGTAGAGGGCACGCCCGCGCCGAATTCGGATTCCGAACAGCAGTGCTACCCGCCGTCTCTTTCAAGGGATATTTTGGGGGTCGCTCTCTCCGAGGGCAGCCGCGAGGAGGCGCTTGTAAAAATCGTCGCGCGGCTCCTGCGCGTGCAATACTCCCGGCTTTACCAGAGGCACCTGAGGGAGCGTCGGCGCTTTATCCGGCGCGCCCTTGCCGCGGCGTCGGCGGTGCTGGCAGTGATGGTTGTCCTGGCCTCGTGGGCGCTCCTGGCCGAGACGGAGGCCAGGGAACGGCGCGAGGCGGCTGACGGGCTGGTCGAATTTTTGACCGCCGCGACGGAATCGGAGGCTTTCGAGAACCTACCGACAGACCCGCGTTCCGTCATCTCCGAGAAAATCCGGGAGCATTACGAGAAGCGAGGTGAAGGCAAATGACGGCGAGAAACGAAGAGGCGGCTACCTCCCTTGGGGGGTCGAAACGGGAGTACGAATTTTACGCATTCATCAGCTACAAGCGCGGCGAGGACGACGAGAAGTGGGCGAAGAAGCTCCAACGCCGGCTGGAAAGCTACCGCATCCCCGTGGCCGACCTCTTTGAAAAGCTGCCTGACGCTGGGCGGGCCATCCCGAAACGGATCAAGGTATTCCGGGACAAGACCGACCTCGGCTCTCACTACAATCTGCGGCAGGGGCTTTCGAGCAGCCTCGAATCGTCCCGGTATCTGATCGCCATCTGCTCGCCGCGCTCCGCCGCGTCGCCCTACGTGGACGACGAGGTTCGTTATTTCGTAGAAGCTGGCAGAGGCGGAAACATCGTCCCTTTCGTGATCGGCGGCGCGGCGGTTTCTTCTTACCCTCCATCGCTTCCGCCGGATACCGAGGCAGTCACCCTGTCGGGCACAGAAGAGGAGGCGTTTATAGGGCTTTTGGCGCGGATGCTGCGCGTGGGCTACGCCGAACTCTATCAGACGCACCTGAGGGCGACCCGGCGTCGGGCGGCGAGGATGCTCTCCGCAGTCGCGGCGGTTCTGACCCTGACGGCGGGCCTCGCGCTGTGGGCAGTCTCCGCCGAGAGGCGGGCCACGAAGGAGCGCGTCGAGTCGGAGGCGCTCGTCGATTTTCTGACCTTCGATCTTATCCGGGAAGCCTCCGACTACATCCCCACACAAGCGCGGGCCTCGATAACGGACAAGGTGCGGGAACATTACGAAAGATGGGAACCGCGCGAGCCGAGGGCCATCTACGCGAGGGCCGCCAACCTGGCGCAGCGGGGCGGCGTCATCGCCGGCCATGACCCGCGAGGCGCTCTGGAACTGGAACTTCAGTCCCTGGCGCTTCTCGAACAACTCCACCGGGACGCGCCGGACAACGAGAATTATTTCGGCTTGTACGCGGACGTGCTCATGCTGACGGGCACACTGCACGAGGGAATGGGCGAACCGGAGGCGGCGGCAAAGCGCTATTCGGAGAGCCTGAACGCCGCTCAAGCCTTTTCGGAGGCGTTCCCCGGCTCTTTGAGGGGACGCGAACAACTCGCGGCAAGCCTGCATAGTTTGGCGTCGTTCGCCGTGTCGCGGAACATGTTCGAGGAAGCAAGCGATTATTACAGCGAGTGCGCCGATGTATGGGAAGAAATGTCGCGCCTGTGGCCGAAACAGACGCGGGCATGGAACTATCGGATGAAGCTCGGTAGTCTTTTTTCCTCGTATGGTCTTTTTGAACTCAAGCGGAACAACTACTCAGAGGCGTTGGGCTACAAGCAGACGGCGGTAGAAATCTACGAAAATTTTTACAACAAAGACCCGAATAATCGAATGATCCGGCTGTTTTATGCCTACGAACTCAATGTTGCCACGTTTATACTGGCCCAATTGAGGCAAGAGGAAACTGCCGGGCTTCTGTTCTCAAGAGGGGAAGCTCTCTGGCGAGGGCTGGTCGCGGAAGACCCTCTGCCGGTGTACGTCCAGGGGTTGGCGGATATGCTGACGCACGGCGCGCTGATACGCATCGAACAGGGGCATGGCGATCAAGGGCGCGATGCCGAGGAGTTGTTGAACGAAGCCGAGGAGCTTGTGGGCAGCGCGCTCAAATCACAGCCGGACAACGATGCCTTTCTGTCGCTGAAATCGCTGATTGGGGAGTATCGCGGAAGAATGCCGGGCGGGAGACAGAATAAATGAGACTGGGCGATCTGCTGAACGAGGGGCGAATCGCGATACAGTGCCACGACAACCCCGACGCCGACGCGCTGGCATCCGGGTTCGGCCTGTATCGTTTTTTTGAAGCCGCCGGAGTGGGGTTAAAAGACCTCAAGTTTTTTTACGGCGGAGCTGCCGTGACGAAGCCGAATCTGACGCGCATGATCGATGAACTGCGCATCCCCGCCGAACATGAGCCGAATATGAAGGAGTGGGACGGGCTTCTCGTCAACGTCGATTGCCAGCATGGGGCGGGGAACGTGGCGCGTGTCCCCGCTCCGCGTGTCGCAGTGATAGACCATCACATCCAGGAGCGCGAACTGCCCGCCCTCTGCGAACTGCGTCCGTGGCTGGGAAGCTGTTCCACTCTGGTCTGGCATTTGCTAGTCCAGGAGGCGTATCCCATAGATGTTTCTCTCGCCACCGCGCTGCACTATGGCTTGTTTTCCGACACGAACGGTTTTTCGGAACTGAGGCATCCGCTCGACCGCGACATGTGGGACGCGCTGGAGGTTGACCATCGTGTTTTGGGAAGGCTGAAACGCTCGAACCTGACGTTCTCCGACCTTTCGACGGCTTCGGCCGCGCTGTCGGGCCTTTATTCGGACACGGAGTTCGGTTTTGTCGTCATCCCCGTGCCGCCGTGCGACCCGAACCTGCTGGGATTCATCAGCGACATGTCCATGCAGGTGGACGGCGTGGATATCGCCGTGGCTTACTCCGCTGGAATAGATGGGGTCAAATTTTCCACACGCGCCGCCGTCCGCGAGGTCAAAGCGTCCGATCTAGCCGCGTGGCTGGCGCGTGACGCGGGTTCGGGCGGAGGGCACAGGGAGAAGGCTGGAGGCTATATCGCGGGGGAAAAATTTTCGGAGCGCTTCGGCGGCCTGCCTTTCGCCGCGTATTTTACCGAGGCCATACGGGATTATATCCGAAATTGCACCGTGATCGACTGCGCCGGGATTTCGGAACAAGCCGCGGCGATGCTCGATCCGGCGGCGATGAAGACGTACCGAAAATTGCCCGCAAGGCTTGGATTTGTGCCCTGCCACATGCTCTTCGAGGGGAAGGCCGGCCTGCAAATCCGTATGCTTGAGGGGGACATGGATATTGCCGCGGACGAGGAAACGGTGCTGATGATCGGGGTGAAGGGCGAGGTGTACCCCATCGAACTCGAAAAGTTCATCGAGACTTATACCCTGACGGGCGAACGATTCGATCCTGATTTACCTTATGGCCCCACGGTTCTCAACAAAAATACGGGAATCCGCGTCTCTTTGATGGAGTATGCCAATACCTGCGTCGGAACCGATGAGAGCAAAGTATCCGCGATGCGCCTTGAAAGCCGCGTCGAGGTATTCACGCGCTGGGACGCGGAAAATTATCTTCGCGGCAGCCCCGGGGACTGGCTCGCGGCGCGCTCGCCAGACGACCTTTACATTATCGGGGGCGACGTGTTCGACGCGCTGTACATTCGCGACTGCACGGGCGAAAACCTGTCCCTCATGGAAGATGCGGTTCTCGCGGTGAAGAAAATAATCCCGCTCTCTGTTGCCTTCGCCAGTGAACCGGGAATCCTCAATACCCGGGAGGGGCAGGTTTCTTACAAAGAGGGAGACGCCCTGCTTAGAGGAACTGCGGGTGAATCGTGGCCTGTAGCCAGAGAGCGATTTCTCGAAACCTACTCCCCAT
>JAISQC010000187.1 GCA_031274465.1 Synergistaceae bacterium
CTCGATGGAGGCACCACCGGCTGCAAGACTTGTATTTTCGACCTCGAGGGCAACCTGATCGACAGCGACTACAGGGAATACCCGTGCTATTACCCGCATACCGGCTGGGTGGAGCAGACGGCCGAAGATCTTCTTCCAAACCTTTACGACAGCATCAAAACCGCAATTGCCAAATCGAAAATCAACCCGAACGAGATAATAGGGTTCGGGTTCTCGAGCCAGGGGAGCGTTATCGGGCTGCTCGACAAAAATGGCGACACCATCCGCCCGTTCATCGGCTGGCAGGACATAAGGGGCAACCCGCAGGGGATCGACTACATCCTCGAGCGCATACCGCGCGAGGAGATATATAAAGTGACCGGCGACCCCGTGGGATGCGTCTTCTCCAACGGCAAGCTGGCGTGGCTCAAACTGAACGAGCCTGAGAACTTCGAGAAAACCGCGCTCTTCTCGACGCACCAGGACTATTTCCTCAAGAAATTCGGCGCCGACGGCTACTTCACCGACTTCTCGTCCGCCAGCCGCGAGGGCATGATGGACATCGACAACAACTGCTGGTGGAAGAAGATACACGACATCATGGACATACCGCTCGACAAGAGGGCCGTTATCGTGGCGGAGCCGGGCAAGGTCGTCGGCAAGATAGGCAAGGAAATCTCCGAGAAGACCGGGCTGCCGGTCGGCACGCCCATAAGCGTGGGCGCACACGACCAGAACTGCAGCACGTTCGGGGCAGGGGCGGTCAAAGACGGCACGGCCGTGCTGGTCATGGGGACGTTCGGTTCGTGCTTCATAGTGTCCGAAAAATCCATCCGCGACCCCAAGGAACGCCTCGTCGTAAAGGGCAACCACGGGTGCGGGAACTTCACGATAGAGGGCTTTTCCAACACAGCGGCATCGAGCTACCGCTGGTACCGCGACACGCTGTGCGACTACGAGAAGCTCAAGGCGCGTGAGCAGAACACCGACCCGTACCTGCTGATGAACGCTCAGATAGAAGGCGTGCAGATCGGCGCCAAGGGAGTGACGTTCCTGCCCTACCTGCAGGGCGCGTCCGGCGCCAAGATAAACTCGAAGGCCCGCGGGTCTTTCATAGGCATGACCCTCGGCACTTCCAAGGCGGAGATGGCCCGCGCCGTCATGGAGGGCATCTGCTACGAGATGAACGACATCATACAGGCCGAACTCGCGGCAGGCATAAAAATGAACGGCATCCGCCTGACCGGCGGCGCCGCGAAAAGCCCGCTGTGGTGCCAGATGATGGCCGACGTTTACAAACAGCCGATCCACATCCTCCAGACGAGCGAAACCGGGTGCCTAGGCGCCGCGCTCTATGCCGGAGTCGGGGTCGGGGCGTACAAGAATTGCAATGAGGCGGCCTCGGTGGTCCGCATCGAGAAGACTTACGAGCCAAACCCGGCGAACTACGCCGCATACGACGAAGCCTACGCGCGCTTCGACGCCGCGTACGACGCGCTGGACGGAAAAGTATTTTAAGGAGTGTTTAGGAAGGCGGGGCCGAAGGCGCGATAAAAAGCCCCGCCATTCCGCCACTGTCAAGGAGGGATGTCCGTGCTCGATTTTACCAAGATCGACAAAAGCAACATAGGCAAGTGCTTCGACTACGCGATCCTGCCAAAGGACACCACTGAAGGGGTCATCCGCAAGGAGTGCAAGATCGCGGTCAAATACAACGTAAAGGCTTTTTGTTTTTCGTCCTCCTACTGGACCCGAGTCGTAGCCGAGGAGCTGGCCGGCACCGACATACTGGTCGGGGCCGGAATCGGCTTCCCATTCGGGCAGCAGACCAGCGCGGTCAAGGCGTTCGAGGCCGAGGAAGCGGTCCGCATGGGCGCCACGGTCCTCGACAACGTCATGAACGTCGGCGCGCTGAAGGACAAAAAATATAGCGAGATACTACAGGAGTTCAAGGACTACAAAAAAGCCGCCGGCCCTGCGATAACGAAGATGATACTGGACGTGGCGTTCCTCACCGACGAGGAGATCGCGACCTCGTGCAAGCTCATAGCGGAAGCCGGCATAGACTGGGCGAAGTCCGCCACCGGGCAGTACGAGGGCCCGACGCTGGAACAGGTGCTGCTGATGGTAGACACGCTCAAAGGCACCGACACGAAAGTCAAGGTGTCGGGCATAAAATTCCCGAGGGCGCAGAACGCCTACATATTCCTGATGGCAGGAGCGGAGCTCATCGGGACGAGGGACGCGCCTAAGATAATCGAGTCGCTCGACACGATGCGCAAAATAGGCGTAGTTCCCCAGTATAAGGGATGACATCGACGAACCGCGCGCGGGAGGCCCCCACGATAAATGGGGCCTCCCGCATGTCTGTGCCAGAGCTTTGGAGCGATAATTTCACTTTAACGATAGAGAAACTATTTATCACTGTAGTGCGAGCCACATTGTGAGATTTCGAGAATCTGACTATCTCCTTCGTCAGATATCTTGAAAACAATCCGGTTTTTCTCGTCAATCTTGACAGACCACCAGCCGGAAAGGTCTTCTTTTAAAGGCTCCGGTTTGCCTATGCTATGGTATCCGTTGCGCTCAATGTCCTGTATGTCCGCCCAT
>JAISQC010000222.1 GCA_031274465.1 Synergistaceae bacterium
TCGGCGGCGCAAGCCGTGAAATACGAGACGGAGCGCCGCTGCCCGTGCTTGGTGTCGATAGCGATAGGCTCATCCGTCCGGCACATTTCCGAACTGCCAAAATCCATGTCCCGCGCTAAGAAAACCTTGCGGCATATCGCTAAAACGGAACGCCCGCTCATCCTTGGCTACAGGGACATAGGCCACGACGAGCACGCGGGCGCCGCTGAGGGGAAAGAGGCCGTCTCCGCCATAGGGCTCAAGACGTCCAGATATCGCGACATAATAGAAAAATCAAGGGAGTACATCAGGCTCCACTACGCCGAGGGCTCGATATCGCTCAACTCGGTTGCGGAATTCGTCGGACTCTCCCCAAACCATTTCAGCACGGTGTTCAGCCAGGAAACCGGCGAGACCTTCATAGAATACCTCACCCGCACGAGGCTCGCGAAAGCAGGCGAAATGCTGAAATCCACGCGCGCGAAGTCATCCGAGATAGCCTACAGCGTCGGCTACAGCGACCCGCATTATTTCAGCTACGTGTTCAAGAAAAATATCGGCGTCTCCCCGTCCGAGTTTCGGAAATAATCCAACCAAAAGCGGAAAATATTGCATTGAGGTTAAACGCCTCATGCCCTATCCTTCATCCATCACGTGCTGTCCCCAAAAAACGGCATCCCCCATCGGGGGGGTGCGTCGGCAAATATGCGCATTAATGTCCCGCGCGCCATGCGCGGAGAAAAAATGGAGGTGCGTTGTTTTGAAGAAAGCGTTGGTATTGGCGTTGCTGGCATTGTCGGTCGCGGTTCTCGCGGGAGGCGCGTTCGCGGCGGACAAGCCTTTGGTCGTCGGTTTTTCGCAGATAGGGGCGGAGAGCGGCTGGCGCACGGCTGAGACGGAATCCGTCATCAGCGCGGCGAAGGATCTCGGGATTGACCTCAAGTTCAGCGACGGACAGCAGAAACAGGAGAACCAGATCAAGGCGATCCGCTCATTCATAGCGCAGGGCGTGGACGGCATACTTCTGGCGCCGGTGGTCGAGACTGGCTGGGAGCCGGTGCTCGGCGAGGCCAAGAAAGCCAACATCCCCGTGATACTGCTGGACCGCGGGATCACTGTGAACGACGAGTCACTGTACGTCTGCAAGATAACGTCTGACTTCGTGTTCGAGGGCAAGGAAGCGGCGAAGTGGGTCATCGCGGAAACCGGCGGGACCGCCAACGTAGTCCAGCTTCAGGGGACCCCGGGCGCTTCGGCCGCCACAGAGCGCCAGAAGGGTTTCGAGGAAGGGATAAAGGACGCGCCCGGGATCAAGATACTCGAGTCCCAGACAGGCGACTTCACGATGGAACTCGGCAAGCAGGTCATGGAAGCGTTCCTTAAAAAGTACGGCAAGGACATCAACGTGGTCTACGCCCACAACGACGATATGGGCCTCGGCGCGATCCAGGCTATAAAAGAGGCCGGCTTCAAACCGGGCGAGGACATCAAGATCATAACAGTGGACGCGACCAAGGCGGCATTCGAGGCCATGGTGGCTGGCGAGATGAACGCCGTGGTGGAGTGCAACCCTCTGCTCGGCCCGCTGGCTTTCGAGACTCTGAAAAAGGCCATCGCCGGAGAGACACTCGAAAAGTGGATCGTCCAGAAGGATGAGGTCTTCACCAAAGACCAGGCGCCTTCGGTGATAGGCGACCGCAAGTACTAGAGGCCAAACAGCCCGCAAGCCGCGCCTTGGAACGGCCAGGCGCGGCTTGCGGCATTATGTCGCTCACGCTCTGCATCTGCCTTTTCTTTGAAGGAGGCGCCGATTTGGATTTTTTGCTCGCCGCATCAGGCATCACGATCAGTTTCCCCGGAGTGAGGGCGCTTTCCGGCGTAGATTTCAAACTGCGCCCCGGCGAAGTCCACGCGCTCATGGGACAAAACGGAGCGGGAAAATCTACGCTGCTCAAGATATTGAGCGGCGTCTACCGCCCGGACGAAGGAAACGTCTTTTTAAAGGGGAGCGAGGTCCATTTCGCATCCCCAACCGAAGCGCAGCGCGCTGGGATAAGCACCGTCCATCAGGAGCTAAACCTCATCCCAACCCTGTCGGTGGCAGAAAACCTGTTCCTCGGCATACAGCCCCGGACGCCGCTTCGGTCCCTGAACTGGAAAAAAATGAACGAAGACGCAAAGAGCGCCCTCTTGCGCCTGAATCTCAAAATAGACGTGACCGAACAGCTCAGCTCTTATTCGGCCGCCATACAGCAGCTTGTAGCGATAGCCCGCTCCCTGCTCTTTTCGGCGGACGTCCTCATTCTTGACGAGCCTACGTCGAGCCTCGACAAAGACGAAGCGGCAAACCTCTTCGACGTCATCAGGCGGCTTAAGGCCGATGGGCTCGGCATCATATTCGTCACCCACTTTCTCGATCAGATGTACGAGATTTCAGACCGCGCGACGGTATTGCGCAACGGCGAGCTGGTCGGTGAATTCGACGTAGCCAGCCTGCCGCGCATGGATCTCATAACCGCGATGGTGGGCGAAGAGGCAGGGATGCTCAAAACAGATGAAAAATTCGAACGCCATCGGGCTTCGTCCGATGCCGAGAGCGCCCCTCCCCTGCTTGAGGCTGCGGGCGTGTCGCGCTTTGGCGCGATCTTTCCGTTCGACCTCGCGATAAGGCCAGGGGAGATGCTTGGGCTGGCGGGGCTTCTGGGTTCCGGGCGAAGCGAGATGGCGCGCCTGCTCTTCGGCATCGACGCGCCGGACGGCGGGGAGGTCAAAGTGGGCGGCAAGCCGCTTAAATACGCCTCGCCCAAGGACGCCATCTCGTCGGGCATGGGCTTCTGCCCGGAGGACCGCAAGACCGACGGCATCATCGGCAGCCTTTCCGTTCGCGAAAACATCGTCCTCGCCCTACAGGCTGGCAGGGGGATATTCAATATGATCGGCAGGGCCGAGCAGGAGAGCATCGCGGACGAATTCATAAAGGCGCTCTCCATAAAGACGCCCGGGGGCGAGCAGCCGGTCCGCAACCTGTCGGG
>JAISQC010000232.1 GCA_031274465.1 Synergistaceae bacterium
GTCTCCGCGCCCTCTCACGCGATCGCTCGCGCATACGCGGTATTAGCAGCCGTTTCCAGCTGTTGTCCCCCTCCGCCGGGCAGGTCCTCACGCGTTACTCACCCGTCCGCCACTAGGCCATGGCTCCGCCGCGATATAGCAAGCTACAAAACGGCTTCCCCATGGCCCCGTCCGACTTGCATGTGTTAGGCACGCCGCCAGCGTTCATCCTGAGCCAGGATCAAACTCTCCTTGGCTTTCTGTTTGAGACATCCTTGTTTAAGGAGCTCAATAAGCGGTTTGAACACAAAGACGCAAAGCGCCCTTGCGATTCAAGCCAAAATTGCTAAATTGCCCTAACGTTTGTTGGCATTCTGTTCTTGCTCCGTATAGCCGCTCCCTTAAAGGGTGCGGTGTCAAGGTGCCGTGCTCAAGCGAGCAAGGGGAAGTATATTAGCCTTTGGGGTATCTGTCAATACTTTCTTTTAGATATTAAAATATGATTAAAAGCTTTCTATAAGTATATATAGATTGACTATAAATAATTTCCCCGCCCAAACCATGAGTAAAACCCCTATCTACGCCTCAGCAATAATCGCAATGTCCATAATACGGCATTCTCGGATTCTAAGGAATCGCTGAATATAATATTCTCCCTTGTACATATATACGTAACAGGCACGGATTTATACGATGTACTATAATTGAAAGAGAAAAAAGGAGGGCGGACATGACTATCAGCATAGTAATAGCGGACGACCATCCGCTCACGCGATCCGGCCTCGCGGAATGGATCAAACGGAACAAAAATTTCTCGCTGACGGCGGAGGTCGATGACGGGGACACGGCATGGCAGGTGATTCAAGCCGAACGCCCCGACATCGCCCTGCTGGATATCCAGATGCCCCGCGAGTCCGGCATATCCGTCGCTCAAAAAATCAAGGACAACGGCTTGGCCACCCGGCCGATAATGCTCACGTCGTTCAACGCGCAGCCGTATGTGATGGCGTCGCTGCGCGCAGGGGCGATGGGTTTCGTCCTGAAGACGACGGCGATCAGGGAGCTTGAGATAGCCATCAGGCAAGTGATGAGCGGGGGGTTTTACCTCGACTCGCGCGTCGCCGGAATACTCACCGACAAAGGAACGATGCCCGAATCGCTGTCGGCAAGGGAGCACGAGGTCTTGCTCGCGACTTCGAGGGGGTTTTCCATCAAAGAGATAGCCTCGATGCTCTGCATCACCGAACGCACGGTTCAAGCCCACCTCACTTCGGTGTATTCCAAATTCGGATGCAGGGGCAAGAGCGAGGCGCTGCTCGTCGCGCTTAAATACGGCGTGATCACGCTGGAAGAACTATTGAAGGAGACGTCGCTCGACGAGGACAGCAAGACTTGCTAAGGCGAAAACTGCTCACGATACTCTTCATCTGCATACTCCTGCCGGTCCTCGTGATCCTCTTTGAATCGGCGACTACTGTGATGTCTCAGAAAAAAACCACGACCGACATCGCCGGGCGATACGTGCAAAGCCTTGCCGACTACGCTTCCGACCGATGGAACGACGGCAACCCCGAGCGGATCGCCGCTTTTTTGTCGCTGGTGGCCGATCATGGATACAACATGCTCACGTCTTACGAAAATTTTTCCTCCTTCGACAAACCCGACAAGCGAAACCCGAACGCCCGCGGCAAATTCATACCGGGAATGGTGGCGTACATCACGAAGCGCGGAGACCTCATTTCATTTTCACAAAACGCTGGGATACTCGCCAATATTTTCTCGGGCACGATGGCTGAAACCGCCGGGCTCGCGGCGGACAAGGGCAATATCGTCGGCAGCTTCAGCCTGGGCGAGAAACGCGTGACGTACGTGGCGCACATATCGTCCACGGACAACCCCAGGGTCTACGCTGTGGCGGCTGTGACGATGCTGAGCTGGATGGGCAGGAACGACTTCAACATGATGAAGCTCGCAGTAGCGGGAATACTCGGCATGCTGATATGCCTGATAGGGCTGTTCCTGCTCCGCCGCTCCGTGATAACCCCCCTTCAGGCCCTATCGAGCGAGGTAAACACCCTCAGGTGGGGAGCGGAGATCCCAACGGCGTCCGATAAGGCGCGGGGGTTCGGGCAAATGCAGGTGGAGGAGATATCTTCGCTCAAAAAGGCGATAGTTGACCTCGCCCACAGGATGATAGATAAAGAGACTCTCGAGAAACGCTACGTGGGAGACATCATCAAAGCCCAAGAGGACGAACGCGGCCGCATCGCCCAAGACATACACGACGGGCCGATACAGGTGGTGTCGGCGCTGATACAGAGGATACAGATGTTGAACCTCACCTCCTCGGATCTTCCCGACGAAGCCGCGTCGCAGCTCGCGACTGCGGAAGACGTCGCACAGGACCTCGTGGAGGACCTGAGGGATATATGCGACTCGCTGGTGCCGCCGTGGGTGTCGCTCGGAATAGTCTCTTGCGTGGAGGAAGCGGCAAGCCGTTTCGAGCGCCAGCACTCGATAACTGTGAACACGAACGTCGATCCCGAACTGACCGCCCCGCAGGAGACCACTCTGGCGATTTTCCGAATATTTCAGGAGGCCGTGTCCAACGCGGTCAGGCACGGGATGGCGAGCATAGTAAACGTCGATGCCCTGCCATGCAAGGACGGCAGAAGCGTCGAGTTCAGGGTGTCCGACAACGGGATCGGGTTCACGCCGGATATGGAGGCAACCCACCTCCTCGTCCAGGAGGGGCGCAGGGGACTCGCAGGGATGAAGCGCAGGGTCGAGCTGCTCGGAGGGGAATTCGAACTCTGGTCCGAACCTGGAAACGGCACCAGAGTGACCGTCAGGATATAATGAGGCCGCCCCGCTCTATGGCGGCGGCGCCAGCGGCTGCCGAGAATGACGCGCGCGGTCCGCGAATAAACGAGTCTGGCAAACTCGCTCGGGAGGCAAGGGCTAATGAACGTCGAAATGGTGGAATTTGAAAACAAGCGCGACATGTACGAGCATCTGAACGCGTCATGCGCCAAGGTGATAGACAGGCGCGACGGCGCCGTCTCGAGCCTTGCCAACGCGTCGGCATTGATCAAACTTTACCTCGAAGATACGAACTGGGTCGGTTTCTATCTCTTTCAGGAGGAAGCCCTCAAATTGGGGCCGTTCCAAGGGTCCCCGGCAGTGACCGCGATAAAAATCGGCGAAGGCGTCTGCGGCAGCGCCGCATCTGAGATGAAAACCGTGCGGGTGGACGACGTGAAATCCTGCGGCAATTACATAGCGTGCGACCCGTCCACATCATCCGAGATAGTGGTCCCGATCATAAAGCAGGGGCGCCTTCTAGGAGTGCTGGACATCGACAGCCCCAAAAGCGGGCGATTCGACGAGGAGGACGAGGCTGGGCTCCAAGGCGTGGCCGAGACGTTGGTGCGTCTGATCTACATGTAGCGGATACTGACGGGGCGGAATGGAAGGCTGAAAAAACCCCGGGCTTGCGCCCGGGGTATATTGTTTTGCCTTCTGCTCGGTGAAGTTACTGTTTGTTTGGAAGGGCCTTGAGGCCTTTTTTGGACTTCTTCGCCCCAGCGTCGTCGCCGATCGTGAAGTATGACAGCTCGTCCTGCAGGTTGCCGGAAAGGTTCGACAGGTTTTCGGAACCTTCGGCGACCTTTTCCGAAGCCGCGGCAACTTCGGAAACGCTCGTGCGGATGTTTTCGCTGGCGTTAGCCGTGTCGTTTATCTTGGTAGACATGCCCTGCACCGCCTCGGCGATTTCCTCGCTCGAAGCCGCCTGCTCCTGGGCGACCGCCGCCAGGTCCTGAGTAGAGGCCGCTATGTCGCGCAGGTACGAGATCATGTTGGAGATGGCGTTCTCCGTCTCGTTGGACAGCTCCTTGGCCTTGTTCGAGTCCGACGTGTTGGCCTGCGCGTAGTCCACTATGCGATCCAAGTCTGACGTGATCTGCGAAGCGAGTTCCGCTATGTTCTTAGCCGCCACGTTGCTGTCCTCGGCGAGCTTTCTGACCTCTTCGGCTACGACCGCGAAGCCTCGCCCCGCGTCGCCCGCCCGCGCCGCCTCTATCGCCGCGTTGAGGGCAAGCAAGTTCGTCTGGTCGGCGATGCTGCCTATCTGCGACACGAAGCTCTGTATCTGCCTCGTCCTGTTGCCCAGTTCGAGCACCGCCGAGGTCGATGCGGCCGAACTCTCGGCGACCCTGCTGATGCCGTCCACCACGCTTCGCACCGCGCTCATCCCGGAGTCGCCCGCGCTCATGGCGTTGTCCACCTTGCGCGCGATGTCGGTGCCTTTTTCCGCTGTCGTCTGGGCGCCTGCGGCGACTTCCTCGACCGAAGCGTTCACCTCTTCGCTGGCGGACGCAAGCCCGCTCAGATTCACGCTCATCTCGTCAACGTTGGCGCGGAATTCCTCCACAGAGGCGTTGGTCTGCTGCGCCATGGCGGAGAAATCCTGAGAGGAGTCGGATATCTGGTTCCCGGCGTTCTTGATGGTGTTCATGACCTCTCTCAGCGTCTCCGCCATCGAGTCGAGCCCGTTGCCCATCTGCGCTATCGCGTCGCGTCCATTGCTCAGGAAGGATACCGTAAGGTCTCCGCCCGCAAAATGCGTCACGCTTTCCTTAATGGCGTTTATAGGCCCAGTTATCATCCTCGATATGAAGAAGCTCAACAGCAGCGTGAAAACCGTGGCGACGACAGCTATGATGACCCCCGTCATGGCCGTGGTCCTGGAGAACTCCGTGGACTCGTCCTGAATTCTCCTCGTATCTTCCGCAAGCTGGTCCGACAAGTCGCGCAGTATTCCGTTGAATTCAACGACGACAGGTTCTACTTCATTGAAGAAAAACGTCATAGCGGCAGTGTCGCCTGTGGTCCCGGAGCCAAGTTCGATCGCCCTGTCCTGAACGGCTCGCATGTTCGGTATCATCGACTCCAGCCTGCTCTCAAGAACCTTCGACCTGTCGTCCATCTGCGATTTTTTGAAGTTCTCGATTATTTCCGCGTCTTCCTGCCGCCTTTGAGCGATGTCGTCTATGATGGGTTTGGCCTGCTCCGGCGTGGCTATGATCAGCTTGACGATGTTCTTCTGGATACCCTGGAGGTTGGCGCGGAATACGGCAAACTCGGCCGCGTGGACCGCAAAATTTTCATACGCGAAAGTATAGCGGTCATCGATCCTGCCAAGCGCGGAATAATTAAAAGCAGTTATGGAAATCAACAAAACGAGAGGGATACCCGCAAGTATCCCGAGTTTGGCTCCTATGCTTCTGTTCTTCAACCAAGACATCACATACCACCTCATTAAAATTTAATTTATTTAATTTACAACGCTTTGCCAAACTGCAATATTGAAAAAAGAACCCCGCCGCAAGGCCGAAAAAAACCATCTGCCCGACAGGATGGTTTTGCCGCACGAGACAGCGTTAAAAACAAAATCAGGATCGCCATTTTAAATTATGACTTAACATCACTAAAACTGTAATTTATCGTAGCCCAAGTCATATAGGTTGTCAATAGTTGAGCAAAAAAACTACGAAAAACCAAGCGTTTTGCAAATGTATTGCGTTCGATGGTTTTTAAGCGCGTAACAATGAAAAACTAAGATTTTCTCGTAATATTATCGGCGTTCCTCGCTGCACAAATTACGTATCGATGGTACTTGAATGTCCGCCCATCGCTCGCGTCATTCAAACCGGCTCAAAAAATTTTCCATATCGAGGAGGGCGCGTTCCGCGTACATCCTGGAACGTTCGGGTTTCGCGAGTTTTCTCCCCTTGGGCAATTCCATTTTAGGGAAAATCCCCAAGTTGACGTTCATCGGCTGAAATGTGGAAGGCTCGGCATCCCTCAGGTAGCGCAGGAGCGATCCTATGGCGGTCGATGCCGGAAATGACGGCATCTCCATGCCCTTCAGAACGGCCGACATATAAATAGCGGCAACCGCGCCCATCGCCGCGCTTTCGACGTAACCCTCCACACCGGTGATCTGCCCTGCCAGGAAAAGGTCGCGCCTCAAAGCCATGCGGTTTCTTGCCGGGCGCAGGAACCCGTCGAGCGCCGCAGGAGCGCAGACGAAAGAATTCCTGTGCATGACGCCGCGACGCGCGAACTCCGCGCCCGCAAGCGCCGGTATCAGGCGAAAGACCCTGTCCTGTTCGGGCCATTTCAGGTTCGTTTGGAAACCCACCAAATTGTAAAGAGCCCCTTCGGCGTCATCGCGCCTCAATTGGACGACCGCGTAGGGTTCGCGCCCGGTGGCGGGGTCCGGCAGTCCCACCGGGCGCAGGGGGCCAAAGCGCATGGTGTCCCTGCCTCGTTCCGCCATGACCTCTATCGGCAGGCAGCCTTCGAAATACCTTGGGCGCGCGTCGAACCCGTGAGAGAGCGCGCGCTCCGCCGTAGCGAGGGCATCGCAAAAGGCGTCGTAGCGCTCCCTGTCCATGGGGCAGTTGATATAGTCTCCGCCGCCGAGGCCGTTGCCATAGCGGTCGGCGGCGTAAGCCTTGCTCATGTCGATGGATTCGGTCAGGACCGTAGGGGCGACCGCGTCAAAAAAAGAGAGATAGTCGATCCCGACCATCTCCCTCAATTCTGCGGCGATTTTTCCCGACATCAATGGGCCAGCGGCTATTATCGCTGGAAGGGGGGGTACCTCCGTTACCTCGGCCCGCACGACCTCGATGTTGCGGTTGCCCTCTATTTCCGCGCTCACCAGACTGGAAAAAATCCTCCTGTCTACCGCGAGGGCTTTCCCGGCTGGAACGCGCGACCCATCCGCGCATCGGATGACGAGGCTGCCCAACATGCGCAGCTCCTGTTTCAAAATGCCAGCCGGGCTTGAGGTCGAATCGGCGCCAAGCGAGTTGCTGCAAACCAGCTCGGCCATATCTCCCGTCGAATGGGCCGGAGTGCCCTTAGCCGGCCTCATCTCGAACAGCCTTACCTTAACGCCTCTTGAGGCAAGCTGCCAAGCCGCCTCCGAACCGGCAAGGCCGCCACCGACGATGACCACGGGATGACTCTTCATCGCGCCGAAACTCAGCTAATGAGGCGGGCCAAATGGCGCTGGGGTGGTTTTTTATGCCCTGACAGCACCATCGTCGCCCTCGAAATCGCCCTCATCGTAAACAGCTTCCGGCTCGACGTCGGTTGCGCCGGTTTTTTTGGGGGCCTGGGGCTTTTTCCAGCTCACGTAATCGCAGTCCGGATATTTGCTGCACCCATAGAATGACCGGCCCTTCGCCTTGCCTTTGCCGGCTTTGCGGCGGATGACCTCGCCTTCCCCGCACTTGGGGCATTTGATGCCCGTGGTTTTTACTATATTGCGGGTGTATTTGCATTCGGGATAGCCCGAACACGCTATGAATTCTCCGAAGCGGCCGTTTTTTATAACGAGCGGGTGCCCGCATTCGGGGCAATCCTCCCCTATCTTCTGCGGCTCTATCGTCATCCTCTCGGCAGTGGCCGATACGTCATCCAGCACGGGCTTGAAGCTGTCCCAGAAATTCCGCACGACATCGACCCAGTTCTCGGACCCCGATTCGACCGAGTCCAGCTCGCTCTCCATCCGAGCCGTGAATTCCGTGTTTATCAGCTTTGGAAAATATTTTACGAGAAAGACGCTGACGACCCTTCCGAGCTTCGTCGGGACGAGTTTTTTATCCTCCTCCCTCACTACGTACCCTCGATCCGCGAGCGTCTCTATTATCGACGCGTAAGTGGACGGGCGGCCTATCCCTTTTTCCTCGAGCGCCTTGACCAGCCCGGCGTCCGTGTATCGGGCCGGGGGCTGGGTGAATTTCTGCTCCCGCTTTATGCCGATCAGGTCGAGTTCGGTTCCGGCCTCGATTTTCGGTATGACGGTATCCTTGACGCCGAGAGGCCATATCTTCCCCCATCCGTCGAACAGGACGACGATGCCGTCCTGTTTCATGCCATATTCGCCTGACGAAGCCTCGACCGTGGTCCTGGCCACCTTGGCAGGCGCCATCTGGCTCGCCACGAATCTGCTCCAGATCATGTCGTACACTTTGAACTGATCCGAAGTGAGGTTGGGTTTCAACGACGCCGGAGTGAGAGCAGGATCTGTGGCCCGGATCGCCTCGTGCGCGTCCTGGGCCCTCCCCTTGGACGTGAAGATGTTCGGTTTCTCCGGCAGATACTCCACCCCGAGGTTGTTCCCGATGAATTTTCTGGACGACTCTATGGCCTCCGGCGCGAGCCTCAGGCTGTCGGTGCGCATGTAGGTGATGAGCCCCACTGGCCCGCGCCCCGGTATCTCGACGCCCTCGTAGAGAGTCTGGGCTATCCTCATCGTGCGGCGGGGTGAGAACCCCAGCCTGCGCGAAGCCTCCTGCTGGAGCACGCTCGTCTTAAACGGCGGCAGAGGCGGGCGTTTCGTCTCTTTGACTTTGAAGCTGTCCGTGATTATGGGGTTGTTCCTGATGGCGTTCTCTGCCTCGGCTGATTGGGCCGCATCCTCTGGCGTGAATTTCTTGCCTTTTTTCTTATCCACCCGCAAGATGTAGCGCTTGTCGCCCGATGCCGCCTCGACGTCCAGAAGCCAGTATTCCTTCGGCACGAACGCCTCGATTTCGCCCTCGCGCTCGCAGACGATACGCAGGGCGACGGATTGCACCCTGCCGGCCGACAGCCCTCGCTGGAGTTTGTACCACAGCAGGGGGCTGAGATTGTATCCGACGAGGCGATCCAGCACCCGGCGCGATTGCTGGGCGTCCACGAGGTTCATGTCGATGCGGTCGGGGTTGGCGACGGCGCTCCTGACTCCGTGATCGGTGATTTCCTGCATCCGTATGCGGCACTCCGAAGAAGGATCGATGTTGAGGAGGGTTGCGAGATGCCATGCTATTGCCTCGCCTTCCCTGTCCGGGTCGGAGGCGAGCAAGGTGCGGGCGCTTGCTTCGGACGCAGCCTTCAGCGACCTTATCAAATCCCCTTTGCCTCTGACATTGATATATTCAGGGGCGAAATTATTGTCCACGTCTACGGCTATCCTGCCCTTCGGAAGATCCCTCACATGCCCTATGCTCGCCGTGACGTGATATGAGCGCCCGAGTATCTTTTCAAGCGTGTGGGCTTTTGCGGGAGACTCGACGATGACCAGTGTCTTTCCCGACGCCGCTGTAGCCGCAGCCGATAAGCCGCGCTTTTTAGCGCTCGAGGACTGCTTGCTTTTTCCCTTGGCTGCGCTTGCCCTTCCAGACGATGAGCGAACTTTCGCGGCTGCTTTCTCAGGCGTTTTTTTTATTTTAGCCGATGTCGTGGCTTTGACCCGTTTGCCGGCTGAAGTCGCGTCTTTTTCAGTGGATGAGGCAACATCTAAATTTTTTTTCGCCAAATTACGCCCCCCTCAGCAATACCTGCTTGAAGCGTCAGTTCCGCCATGGCTGGGGTCGAACAGCGGAACCCCCTCGTATTCGGAGATTTTCTCGATGAGAAGGGAAAGGGTGCCAGCATCCACCAGACATTGATTCAGCCTCGAAACGACCACTGCGTGGAGCAGCGTCTTTTCGATGATGTCGGGCGAACAGTAATCATTGTGCATATATTTGTATATCAGCTCCACAGCCCCCGAAGACAGGGCTTCCCTCTCTTCCCTCGACAACACCCTGGTGTTCATGGCATCCCCCCTCTTGCTTTCAGCCTGCCGGCCTGTAACGTCCCGGGCCTGATGAAAGCACAAGGCCCCGCAAAGACATGACCGATATGATTTTAAATACTTCAGCGGCGCTCATTTTAGCTTCACCTGCCAAGTTGTCAATAGTTATGTCGCCACCTAGCGCCAACAATGACAATATCTTTTTTTCATCCGCTGACATTTTCGGCGCTGCGGCGCGGCGGGCGGAGGTAAGCTCATCGCCGCCGAAAAGTTCCTTCGTCCTTCCTTGCTCGGGCGTTCCGAAGAAGACGTCGAAATCCACTAAGGGGAACGCTCCGTCAAAGATAAGCCTGTTCGATCCCGCGCAAGCCCCGTCGTCGATGCGCCCGGGAACGGCCCAAACCTCTCGCCCTCCCTCGGCGGCAAAACGCGCGGTTATCATCGCTCCGCTCTTGTGCGGCGCCTCCGCGACTACGATTTTCGAAGCCAGCCCAGATATTATCCTGTTGCGCCTTGGAAAACGCCACGATTCGCCCCTCGCGCCCAGAGCGTATTCTGAATAAAGCGCCCCTTTTTCGAGGATTCGCTCGAAAAGCTCCCTGTGCTCTGACGGGTAAACCATATCGACCCCGGTTCCAAGGATCGCGGCAGTGAAGCCGCCTCCTTCCAAGCATCCGAGGTGGGCAAAACCGTCTATCCCCTTTGCCCCTCCGCTCACAACGTTCCAACCGATGCCAGCGGCGCGCCTTCCTATCTCGCGCGCGATTTTCGAGGCGTACGGGCTGCACCTGCGGGTGCCGACGACTGCTATCGATTTTGCCGCAGGCGGCGGAATCCTGCCCTTGGCGTAGAGGACGAGGGGGGTGTCGGACATCTGCATGAGAGAAGGGGGGAAAGCCGCGTCGCGGCAGGTGATTACGCTTACGCCGAGTTTTTCGCACATATCGAGCTCGCGGTCCACCCATCCGGACGACGCCGCTTTGCTCATAATGTCGATGCCGCGCTCGCTTATGCCGAGTTTTTTCCAAATAGACAAACCCTCGCGGATGAATGCTTCGGGAGGAGCGCCCATTGCCTCGAATCGCTCCCAGACCCGGATATCATATTGCTCGCACCTGTTGAGCAGCAAGAGCGAGCGGAGCATCAGCCCGGATGTCTCAATGCGCCCACCCAGATCCGCCAAACGCAGCCCCTTCGCGATAAGACAGGCTTTCAGCAACATGATGCACACCAATGCTGGCCGCCCCTTCGAGATCGGCTACGGTGCGGGCTACGCGCAATATCCGCGAAAATCCCCGCCCGGACAACCTGAGCCCTTTGACGGTCTCGGCGAGGAACGGCCTGACATCGGATTCCATCTTGATGTGCCGTCTGAGGATCTTTTCCGGCAGTTCGGCGTTGCAGTGATAGCCCATGTCCTTCCATCGCTCCTGCTGAAGCTTCCGGGCGGCCTCGACCCGCGCGCGCACGTCCGAGCTCGCCTCCCCGCAAGCGCCGCCGAGCGACACCAGCTCCTCGGGGCTGAGGCGCGGGACTGCGACGTGAAGGTCGATCCTGTCCAATATAGGGCCAGAGAGTTTTCTTCTGTATCTTTCAAGCGCGCCCTGCGAGCATCTGCACGGTTCGGCAGGATCGCCGCTGTAGCCGCAGGGACACGGGTTGCACGCCGTCACCAAAAGGACCCGGGCCGGGTATGTGACGCTGCCTATGGCGCGGCTCACGGTTATCGTGCCGTCTTCCAGCGGTTGCCTTAAACTCTCCAGCACATCCCTCGAAAACTCCGGGAACTCGTCGAGAAACAAGACCCCCCTGTCCGCGAGCGAGACCTCGCCTGGCCGCATCGAAGCCCCTCCCCCGCAGATGGCCACCGAACTCGCCGTGTGGTGAGCGGAGCGAAAAGGGCGCACGCGCCCCGGCTCGAACGGCAGGCCAGCGGTGCTGCGCACGAGCAGGACCTCCATCATCTCCTCGTCGGACAGAGGGGGGAGTATGCCTTTCAGGGCGCGGGCGAGAAGGGTCTTTCCTGAACCGGGGGAACCGCTCATCAGCAGATTGTGATGCCCGGCGGCGGCTATTTCGAGCGCGCGCTTGGCCGCGAACTGGCCTTTTATGTCGGCGAAATCCGTCTCGACGGCAAAATCCCTCGCTTCGCAAATTCCGTGCTCCACGCGCGGTATCGGCTTTTCGCCCTTCAAATGAGCTATGAGGTCGACCAGCGTGTCAACGGCATACGCCTCGACGCCATCCACCAAAGACACCTCCATTTCGTTGTCCTTGGGAACGTAAAGCGGGGCTTTCAGCTCGCGGGCCAGCACCGCAGCGGGCACTGCCCCCCGCACCCAGCGCAGCCTTCCGTCGAGGGCGAGTTCCCCCATGAACGTGGCATGTCCGTCGCACTCCACCCTTCCCGCAGCCCTGGCAAGCCCGACCGCCATCGGAAGGTCGAGCAGCGCGCCCTCCTTGGGCAGGTCGGCCGGCGCTAGGTTTATGGCTATTCGGCCTTTCAGGGTTATCCCGGTTCCCCGCAACGCGGCCCGCACCCGCTCTCTTGCCTCTTTGACGGCAGTATCGGGCAGCCCGACGACCGTTATCGAAAACAATCCTCCGGTGATCTCGACCTCAACCTCGACTGCCATCGCCTGCGTGCCTCTGAGGGCTACCCCGCGTATGCCGTTCATCGCGCCTGCAAGCCTTCCATGCCCATAGTGACGTCGCTGAACAGATCGACCCGCAACGTGCCGTCCCGTTCCATAGTCACTGCGGCGACGTCGATGCGCCAGTTTCCATTGTATGATATCCGCTCGACGAACTTTCTCGCTACTTTAAGGATGGTTTTTATCTTCCTAGGCCCCACGGTGGCCTCGGACGGCGACAGCTCCCCTATTTTGCGCGAGCGGACCTCGACTATAACCAATTCGTCCCCGTCCATAGCCGCAATATCCAGCTCGCCTTTGCCAATTGATATATTTTTGCCGATTATCCTCCATCCAAGCCGCTCCATATGCCTGGCCGCCAACTGCTCGCCGAGCGCTCCGAATTCGAGATGGTTCATGGCACATCTCCCCGTTTGTCGATGTCATAGAGAAAAGACAGTATCTTGGCGACCGACTGATACAGCTCGACAGGTATTTCGTCCCCCAGTTCGAGCATCAGCAGGGCGCTCACCAGAGCAGCGTCTTCTATTATGGGGACCTCGGCCTCGACTGCGGTTTCGATTATCCTGTCCGCAACCCGGCCACGGCCTTGCGCCGTCACCCTCGGGAGATTATCCGCTTTGTCGTCATATTGGAGGGCAGCCGCTCTTCTAGCGTCCCCAGCCACTTCTATATCTCCATGTCTAGGCCATATTGCTTGTCGGGTTCCGATTTCGCGCCGGAATGCGCGCAAACCCCAACCCCTATATATTGAAGGCTCAAAGGCAACCCCTCCAGTTCTTCCTTCAGCTTTGGCAAGGCGTCGCGCACGCACTCCGCATGTTTTTCGCCATCAAGCCTTATGCTGGCCGACAATGCCCTGCCGTTTGTCATGACGTCGCCTTCGACGAAACCCAGAGAGTGGCCTTCGAACTCGAACCTGCTCCTCCAGACCTGCCGGTCGTCGAGCTTTTCGCGGGAAAACGCCACCCGGGCCATCAGAGGTTTTCCCAAATCCTTGTTCACGGGCCACCACGTATGGGCGAATAACTGCGCCGGATCGATGCCCGCTCTCGCCGGACGCCCTGCCAGTGCATGAGCGCCCAGAAAACGCTTTTCTTCCTCGTCGCCGTCATCGCGCAGCGCCTCAAGCAACTCCTTCGGAGAACTGAACTTCCTGTTGCGCAGTCGCTCTCGAATCTTTTTCCATATCCGCGCCGCCTCTTCCGGCACAAGCCCCATATACCAGACGAGAATCGACGCGTTATGTTCCGTCATGTCCGCTCCGCGAGCCATCAGCTCCGCCAGCGCGCTGAGCCTCGCCGGGTCTCCCCCGCTTTTTGCCCACTGCCGCCGCAGCTCGAGGACCGTGTCGTCGTCAACCTGCATCCCGCGGCTCAAAAGAGCCATGGCGACTCCCTGATCCCTTCCGGCGAAACGGGCGAGAACGGCCATGTCGCTTTGCTGGAGCCGCAGCATCGGAGGCGACGTCGATGCGTCCCAAACCGCCCTGAAACGCTGCCCCACGAAAAGGGATATGGTCGAGCGGGCGCTCATGGTCTGGGCGCCTATCCTGACTTGGTACATATCCCCTTTTTTGTCAGTAACCAAGCCCTCGACCAGAGAGCCGTCGGCTATCCCTCTGGCAGACGGTTCGGGTGCCTGTCCGGATACAGGCCTCCCTTCGCCTATCGGGGGCCTTATGCCGCCTGGGCCAGGACCGCCTGGGCCGATCGTACCTCCAGGAAGCCCGCCGATAGTGGCCAACGTCACTCACCCGGGAAGAGGACTTTTTGGCCTATTGCGTTCCCCGTCCCAGTTATTTTATTCTTGTTATACCCTCCGAAGGACAGCCGATGCACTGGTGAAGGACCCAGTATATCCAGCACAAATCTGTGAGCGGCGGTCGGATAACCCTTATGAGACGCGAAACCGTAGTCCGGAAACACCCTGTGAAGCCCTTCCATCACCCTGTCCCGCAGGACTTTGGCGACCACAGAGGCAGCCATCACGGATGGAACGCGGGCATCGGCGCGCGGCATCGCACGCTGGATAGCCCTCGATATGCCCGGGATGAAGGCGTTCCCATCGACCACTATCAGATCCGGACGGACGGAAAGGCGGGAGACGGCGCGCTCCATGGCCCACAAGGTCGCTTTGAGTATGTTTGTGCGGTCGATTCTGCTGTGAGACGCGGCCTGCGCCGCCCACTGGACTCCAAGCTCGCCCATGAGGGCAAACAGCCTTTCGCGGGCGGCGCAAGACAATTTTTTAGAATCATTCAACCCTTCCGACAGGAGAACGCGAAATTGCGGACTGGTCAAGATAACGGCTGAAGCCATCACGGGGCCAGCTATAGGCCCTCGCCCAGCCTCATCGACTCCCGCAACGATCACGACGGCTCAACCTGAGATGCCGGGAAATTAGGGCGCTCGAGGCTGAGCCGGCCGAGCCTCCCAGCGGAAAGCGCGTCAAGCAGCGCTCGCCCCGACGCCTCGACGTCAACCCCGCCGCCCGGGAGTATTTTGCCCAGGCGGCGCCCGATTCGCTCCAGCACTTCGCGAGACGAGCCCGAGGCGTCTATTCCCCATGCGGAGGCAATGCACTGGGATAAATCCCGTTTTCGCAAAAAATCTAGGCATTCGCAGGCGAGATCGTCCCACGCGCCTATCACCTGCCCCTTGGTGGACGATATCCACGCGAGCATCCTATGGGTTCTGGCATCCGAGCGCGGGTCCAATATGCCGGGGGAATCGGCCACGATACATCCGGGGCCCGGGAACCACGACACGCCTTTGGTGACCCCCGGCACTCCCCCGACCGAGGCGGCCCTGCGCCCGACAAGCCGGTTGAGCAACATGGACTTTCCAACATTGGGAGTGCCTACTACGGCAACGCGCACGGAGCGGTATTTTCTTCGCGACGACGACGACGGGGCGAGTGCGGCTATCGACCGTTTCAGCTCTTCTGGCAAGTTGCGGCGCAGATCGAGAGGCCATACGCGCCGCCCGGCCTCCTCGAAAAATTTAACCCACTCGGATGTCGCATCGGGATTTGCAAGGTCGGCTTTTGAGAGAATGGTCCATACCGTGACCGAATCGGGAAATTTGTCTGATACGGCAGACATCGTCAGCAGAGGCGCCCTCGCGTCGCGAACTTCGAGCATCAGGTCCAGCAGACCGCTCAGTGCGCCTAGCTGTCGATTTCCCCGGGCCATATGCCCAGGGAACCACACGGTCCTGCCCACGATTTAATTCAACAGCCCGATCCGCCCGGGCGGCCAATATCTGAAAACCGCCGGCCCTCGCATGAAATCCGTTTTTACATACCCCCAGAAACGGCTGTCCTGCGAATTGGCCCGGTTATCCCCCAGACAGAAATAGCTGCCCGCAGGAATGACCTCCGGCGCCATCGTGAAATTGTCGGGATGCTGCACGTAGGGCTCGGCGATTTCCCTGTCATTGACGAAGACCCTTCCGCCGATTATCTCTACCTTGTCGCCTGGCAATCCGATCAGCCTCTTGACAAAATCCCTCCTTGGATCGACAGGATATTTGAATACGACTATCTGCCCTCGCTTGGGATGAATTTTAGGCAGGTGGTACCAGAATTTGAGAACCATAACCCTGTCGCCCGGCTCTAAAGCGGGAAGCATGGAACCGCTCGGTATCCAAAAAGCCTGAATCACGAAAGCCCTGATCAGCAAAGCAAGCACAATGGCGTAAACTACCGTCTCCAGGACATCGCGCCACCATGGCTTGGGTACAGACATATTCGAACCCCCTTCGCGTTAACTAACGCACAACAGTTTATACCGCCCGTCGCAAGCATACAAGCCCCCTTGACTTGAAATGCGAACGCGGATTATCATATATCAAAATCGGTTATACTGAATACACGAAAAAAATAAAAACATGGAGGTGTTTTGAGGATGCGCAAATATCGTTGCATCACGTGCGACCACAAATTCGAGGTCGGAGACAAGGAGAAGCCATACAAATGCCCGGCATGCCGGGAGCGTTTCGTGGAGCTGCTGGAAGGCCCGCCCGTCAAAGGCAAGCAGTGGGGCAGCAAGAGCTTCAGCGTAAAATAATTTAAAGAGTGCATTTAAGGCGATAGGACTTGAAATAACCCCCTCAGCCGTTTATAATGCACTCCGTCACGCGTCGGGCAACTAGCTCAGCGGGAGAGCGCCTCCCTCACACGGAGGAGGTCACAGGTTCGAAACCTGTGTTGCCCACCAG
>JAISQC010000254.1 GCA_031274465.1 Synergistaceae bacterium
ATTAAATAACCTTTTGGCTGCAATGGGCGTATTCGCCCCCCCTCTGCGCGTTTGCCATAAAAATGGTCCTCGGGCGATGCTCTGCTACGCCTGCGGCCATTTTCACGACAATCGCTTTGACGGAGAACGAATCCACTCCATTTCGCCGAAAAGAACATTTAATCAGCAGTTCCTTAGGGAAACGCTGAATAACGGGGGTCCGGGGGACTAGTCCCACGGCGGGTGTGGGCAGCGCCCACGCTCTTGAACCTATGATTTGGGCAAAACAGGCGGCAGGAGGGAATTTAATTGCACGAGGAATACACGCCGGAGAAACGAATTCGAAGGGAAATTGCCAGCTTCAGCGGGCTTATGGGGATATACGCCGACGATCTGAAGGGCAACGTGATCGCCGTGAACGCCGACGAGGAGTTCGAGGCGGCCAGCACCATCAAGTCCTTTATACTGGCCGACCTCTTTGCGCAGGCGCACGAGGGGCGCAAGGATTTTAGCGAACAGCTCGTTTACGAAGGCGAAAACCGCGTCAGCGGCAGCGGCATCTTGAAAGACCTCGACGTGGGCACTGTGCTGTCCGCAAAAAATATGGCGACCCTTATGATAATCGTGAGCGACAACATCGCCACCAACGTATTGATAGATTATCTGGGGCTGGAACATATCAACGGCACGATAGCGTCCCTGGGTTTCACTCATACGAAACTTCACAGGAAGATACTCGGCGAGAGCGACAGTTGGCCGCCGCTCGGCACGACCACGCCCCGGGAATACGGAAGGCTGTTCGAGATGCTGGCGAGGGAGGAACTGGTGAGCCCTCAGGCGTCGCGCCAGATGATAGATATTTTCAAGCGGCAGCATTACAACAGCACGCTCACAAACTGGCTGCCGCCCTATTATCTCGACGAGGACAACTTCGGTCTGGACGGAGAGCAGATATACGTCGCGTCAAAGAGCGGTAGCATGGACGAATGCCGCAACGACGGCGGGATCATAGGAACTCCGTACGGCAGGTATACCCTAGTGATACTGACGAAGGATTTTCACGACCCCCAATACCACAAAGACCACGAATCGCACGTTTACGGCGCCAGAGTGAGCCGCCTGCTGTTTGACCAATATCTTGCGCGTGAGGGAAGTTTCTGAACCTGTGTTTCGAGGTATGCCCGCAACACGGCTTGAATAAGCCGTGCTGCGGGCGGTCATTCCGACGTCGGTCAGTCGAAATACGCGTACTCGAAGTTGACGTGGCCGATGTAGTTCTTCTGCACTCCGTGCAGGTTCGGCTGGGTGATCACAAAATCCGTGTAGCTGTATAGAGGGGCCGACGGCATCATCTCGGCGAGGTACTTCTCCGCCTCTATGAAGAGTCGCTCGCGCTCCGCCGGGTCGGCTGTCTTGCGGGTGGCTTCTATGATGTCGTTGTAGCGAACCTGAGTCTCCTGATACGAGCCGTCGGCGCGCGGCTGATTCCAAGCGTTCTCGAGCGCGTTGCCGCCGATTGCCCAGATCTTGAGGTTGGTGTCGGGATCGGGATAGTCGCCCGTCCACCCTGAGAACGCCACCTCGAAATTGCCGGCGGCCAGCTCGTCCCAGTAACCCGCTTCATACGTGATGATCTCGCAATCGATGTTCAGGCTCTCCTTCCACATGGACTGGAGGGCCTGGGCCATGTCCTTGATGATCTGGCTCGTCTGGCTCGCCAGGCGGAACACCGGGAAACCCTTCCCGTCGGGATAGCCGGCATCGGCCAGAAGCTTCTTCGCCTCCGCGACGTCCTCCTTGTACACGTCGCCGCAGACGTCGCGGAACTCCTTCGACGGGTCGGTTAGCGACGGCTGGCCGTAGGGGGCAAACCCGTACAGCGGCTTCTCGCCGGTGCGGACGATGCTGTCCATCAGGCCCTGGCGGTTGATGGAGATCGAGAGAGCCCTGCGCACCCTTGGGTCGTCAAACGGGGCCGCAACGGTGTTGAAGTCGATGAAGCGCACGCCGATCCTGGACCACCCGCTGAGCTGTGGGGTCTTCGCGTACTTCTCGTACATCTGCGGCGTCAGGTTTTGGTTTGTGAGGCTCAGCTCCCCGTTCTCGAACGCGATGGACATCGTCTCCTCGTCCGGGATTATCACAAAGTCCACCTCGTCTACCTTCACTTCGCCTGCGGCGTAGTAATTCGGATTTTTCACCATGGATATCTTGTCCTTCGGATTCATGGACTTCAGCATGAACGCCCCGCTGGACACGTAGCGTTCGGCGGACTTCGCCCAGTCGAGTCCGTATTTCTCGACGGCCGCCTTGCTAACCGGCATGTAGGTCGTCGTAGCGGTCTGGGCTATGAACCACGGGGTGATGCCGTTGAGCGTGACTTGCAGCGTGAGGTCATCCGTGGCCTTGATGCCCACATCGTCTGCCGAAGCCTTGCCCTCGTTGTACTCGCGGGCGTTCTTGATGACGTACATATCGGAGACCGCGCCGCTCACGGTCTTGGGGTCAAGCAGGTGTTTCCACGCGAATTCGAAGTCGTGGGCGGTGAGCGGGCTGCCGTCGCTCCACTTCAGTCCCGGGCGGAGCTTGAAGGTGTAAATCGCGCCGGACTCATCGACCGTGTGGCTTTCGGCGAGCGCGGGCAC
>JAISQC010000272.1 GCA_031274465.1 Synergistaceae bacterium
CGCCAGTATAGGGCGCCCAGAATCGATCATGCCCGCGTTCCTCCACTCCGGTTCGTTCAGCACCGTCCAGGTGGTCCGCTCTATCCTCCCGTTTTTGACGCTTTCCGGCGTCCCTATGCCTTCCCCGTCCCAGTAGATCTTCATTCCGTCTGGCACCTCGACCGTTACCGTCTGCTCCCAGGCTGGCAGCTCGCCCGCAAGAAATATGACGTCGTCGAGGTAGTAATCTCCCGGAACGGTTTCCGTGTAAGCGATCACGACCGCAAAACCTTCGGCATCCTCCGGGAAGGCAACCTCTACTCCCTTTATCCCGCCTATGTCGTACTCCCTCCGGGGGAGATCTCCGAGGCGCGCTCCGCTCGATGGGTCGTAGAACGCGGCTTCGGTTATTTCAAGGGCCGCCCCATCCCCTCTCGGATACGGCATTCGGCGCGAGGACGCCCCCCCACCGGCCGACGCGTCGCCAAGAAGCATGACGAACGTGTTGTCGTGCTTCTTGCCGCCTTCGCCGGTCAGCGAGTAGCTGTCCGAATTCATCCACAGGACCCCGGCAGTGTCTGGGAACGCGGCGAGCGTCGGCGCCTCCCGGCCCAGCCTCGCGACTTCGCCTGAAATGCTCTCTGCGTCAAGGCAGAAAGCTGCGGCAGGGAACACCCCGCCAAGAATGAATATGACGGATATAATCGTCAGCGTGCGTCTCATGGCAATCCTCCATCGCCTCACGGTTTGTTTGCGCCCGCACTGCAGGGCGCCACGGATGCGCCGCAGCAGTGCTTGTATTTTTTCCCGCTGCCGCACGGGCACGGGTCGTTTCGCCCTATCTTTTTGCTTCGGCGGGCCGGCTCGCGCTTCCCGGCGCCAGCCATCGCGGCCGCCTCGCGCTCACTCCCGCCGGCGCCGGGAAGCAGCATGCCGCGCCCTTCCCGCCTCACGCCCCCGCCGGCCTGCGCGCTTGCGCGCGACACGACCCCGACGCGCAGCGCGTATTCGGTGACTTTCTCCCGAACTCCCTGCAGTGTCTGCTGGAACAGATTATACGATTCGAACTGATACTCCAAAAGAGGGTCTTTCTGCCCTATAGCCCTAAGCCCTATGCCCCGCCGCAGCTCGTCCATGCCGAGGAGGTGCTCCCTCCAGCTCGCGTCGAGCACCTGGAGCAGGACGTATCTGAAAACGAATTCCGCGTTTTCGCGCCCAAGCTCCTTCACCTTGCCGTCGAAGCGTTCCCTCAGCTCCGACTTCATGGTCGATTCGGCTTCGCCCATGTCGGACGGGAGCTCGACTTTGGCCAGGCATTTGTCGATGCCCGGCCAGAATATGGACTTCAGCCTTGTTGCCACTCCGTGGATATCGGGTTCCTCGGGATTGGCGAAAACCCTTTCGAGAATGCCGGCGAGCGTGTCCTCCATTATGCCCCAGGTGCGCTCCACGATGTCTGGCTCGGAAAGTATGCCGTCGCGCTCGCGGTAAACGGCCTCCCTTTGCTGGTTCATCACGTCATCGTAAGCCAGCAGCTGCTTTCTGATGTCGAAGTGCATCGCCTCGACTTTTTTTTGGGCCCCCTCTATCGTCTTCGTGAGGATGGCGTTCTCGATCGACTCGCCCTCTTCCATCCCCAGCTTCGTCATTATGCCCTGGACTTTCTCGCCGCCGAACAGCCTCAAAAGGTCGTCCTCCAGAGCCACGTAAAACCTGCTCTCCCCGGGATCACCCTGCCTGCCGGAGCGCCCCCTGAGCTGGTTGTCTATGCGCCGCGATTCGTGGCGCTCCACGCCGACTATCCTGAGGCCGCCCAGTTCCACCACCTTGTCGTGCCCTGCCGCGCATTGGGCCCTGAAATCGCCGAGGATGCGGAGGTATTCCGCGTCGCCCGGCGCCGCCCCAAGCTTCGCGGACTCCTCGCGCGCCATAAAGTCGGGGTTGCCTCCGAGGACTATGTCCGTGCCTCGCCCCGCCATGTTGGTGGCCACCGTCACGGCGTTGAGCCGCCCCGCTTGGGCCACCATCAGCGCCTCTCTGTCGTGGGCCTTGGCGTTCAGGACGTTGTGGGGGATCCTGCGCGCTTTCAGCAATTTGCTCATCTTCTCGGAGTCCTCGATGGAAGGAGTGCCCACCAGCACGGGCTGGCCCTTTTTATAGCTCTCCTCCACCTCGTCGGCCGCAGCTTGGAATTTTTCCCTCTTGGTGCGGTATATGACGTCCGAGTGGTCGATTCGGACCATCGGCACGTGCGTGGGGATGGTCGCCACCTCGAGGCCGTATATCTCCTTGAATTCTTCCGCCTCGGTCCTCGCCGTGCCGGTCATGCCCGACAGTTTTTTGTACATCCTGAAGTAGTTTTGCAGGGTTATCGTTGCAAGGGTCTGGTTCTCGCGCCCTATCCGCACCCGCTCTTTGGCCTCTATCGCCTGATGGAGCCCTTCCGAGTAGCGGCGGCCTATCATGGGGCGCCCGGTAAATTCGTCCACTATCACTATCTCCCCGTCTTTTATCATGTAGTGGACGTCTTTTTGAAAGAGGTTGTGCGCCTTGAGGCTCTGCGTTATCTTGTGGGCCAGCTCGGTGTTGGCGTAATCGGTGAACAGCTCCGGCAGGTTGAGCAGGCGCTCGCAGTGGGCGATGCCATCCTCCGTCAAGGCTACGTTGCGCTCCTTCTCGTCGATCTCGTAATCGACGCCGCGCCGCAGCGACCTAGCCACAGAGTCGGCCTTCCTGTACGGCTCCACGTCGCCCTCGGACGGGCCGGAGATGATGAGCGGCGTCCTGGCCTCGTCTACCAATATCGAGTCCACTTCGTCCACGATGCAGAAGTTATGCCCGCGCTGAACTTTTTCCTCCGAGGAATGCGCCATGTTATCGCGGAGATAGTCGAAGCCGAACTCGCTGTTCGTGCCGTAGGTGAGGTCCGCAGCATACGCCGCCCTTCTGTCGTCGTGCTCCATAAATGGGTATATCACCCCGACTGAAAGCCCCATCCCCTCGTATATTGGACCCATCCACTCCGCGTCGCGCCGGGCGAGATAGTCGTTGACGGTGACTATGTGCGAGCCGCCCCCATCTATAGCGTTCAGCACGACGGCGAGCGTCGCGACGAGCGTCTTCCCCTCCCCGGTTTTCATCTCCGCTATCTTTCTCTCGTGAAGGGCCATGCCGCCTATCATCTGCTCGTCGAAATGACGGAGCCCCAGGCGCCGCGCCGACACCTCGCGGACCCGGGCGAAAACTTCCGGCAGGATATCGTCGAGCGTCTCGCCGCGCTGCAGCCTTTCCCTGAAAAATTCGGCCGAATTTGCCAGCTCGCCGTCGGACAGCGGCTTCACGTCTTTTTCGAGCGCGCTTATGTCGGACGCGGCGGCTCTGTATCGCGCGATCAATCTATCGTTGGAGTCGAGCCCCAAAAGTTTCAGTATCCCCTTGAACATCGTCCCTTATCCCGCCTCCATGACGCCCCTCGATACCAACAGAGCAAGC
>JAISQC010000090.1 GCA_031274465.1 Synergistaceae bacterium
GTTCTCGATATATTGAGCTACCCGAATTCGGTTCTTCGCGCCCCGACCACTGAAGTCACCGAATTCGGAACGGATCTTAAAAAACTGATCGCCGACATGTGGCAGACGATGTATATGGCAAAAGGCGCCGGACTTGCCGCCCCGCAGGTAGGCGTTCCGATCAGGCTTTTCGTCAGGGATTGGGAGGGCGACCGCCGGGTGGTCATAAACCCCGAGATCATCGAGGCAGAGGGTTCCGAAAAGCGCGACGAGGGCTGCCTGAGTTTCCCCGGAATATACGAGGAGGTGGAGCGCCCCGCTAAAATACGGGTCCGCTATCTTGACGAGGGCGGATGTCTCCACGATGAGACCGTCGAGGGCTTTACTGCGAGAGTCATCTCCCATGAGGCGGACCACCTCGACGGCAAATTGATGATAGACCATCTCTCCGCGCTTAAAAGGGCGTTCCTCAGAAAAAAGATGCGAAGAAAGGAGCGCGTTGCGGATTGAGCGGCTTGCGCTACGCGTATTTCGGGTCCGGCGTTTTTGGGGCGAGATGCCTCGAACTGCTCTCGGCTTGGCGCGCTCCCTCTTGGGTCGTCACCGCGCCGCCGAAGCGCGCGGGGAGAGGCAACGCGATGTCGTGTACCCCCGTGGGCGAGCTTGTCTCGAAATGGGGCGCGGGCAGGGAAACGCCTCTCGTAGAAACCGTTGACGCCTCGTCTGACGGGAAGGTGCTCGGCCTTAAGGAGGAGTTTCCGGTCGATTTCGCGTTCGTCGTCGATTTCGGGCAGTTCGTCAGGGAACCGATCTTATCCATGGACACGCGGATCGGCTGCCTCAACATTCATCCATCCCTGCTTCCCCTTTACAGGGGGGCGGCGCCGATACAAAGGGTCCTGATGGACGGCGCGGATGTGACGGGGGTCACTGTTTTTAAATTGGACGAGGGCATGGACTCGGGGCCTGTCCTGTTGCGGGAACGGATACGCATAGGGCCGGATGATGACTTCGGGTCGCTTCTGGAGCGGGCAGCGGCCGCCGGAGTCGGAGAATTTATCGAGTTCGCCCGCCGGAACCCGGTGAATGGCTGGAAGTTCGAACCGCAGGACGAATTGCTCGCAACTCATGCCCCAAAGATTTCCAGCGGCGAGGAGCGCATAAATTGGAACCGCCCGGCGCATGAAATCGTATCGCTCGTCCGTTCGCTGTCCCCGAAACCGGGCGCATGGACCACGCTGCGGGGAAAGAGGCTTCTGATATTGTCGGCACGAGTGTTGGCGGGACATGCGACAAATGCGATTATGGCCCCCGGGGAATTGAACTTGAGCGGGAAGGAGCCCTGCGTATGCGCTGGAGACGGCGCCGTGGCGCTGGTCGCAGTTCAGGCGGAGGGCAAAAAACCACAGTCCGCGCCCAGCTGGAAGAACGGGCTGAGGGTGGGCGCGGAGGAATGTCTGGTATGAGCGACGCAAAAAGCGGGAATTTGAGTTTGGATGAACTACGGGAGGAACGGATCGAAAGCAGGATGGTCTACGAGGGGAGAATTTTGAACCTTCGCATAGACAAGATAAGGCTGCCGGACGGGAGGTCGGCTTCGCGCGAGGTGGTTGAACACAAACGGGCCGTGGTCATCCTTGCTGAAAACGGCAGCGGCGAGCTTTTGTTGATAAATCAATTCAGATATCCTGCCGGGGAAGTCCTGGTGGAGCTTCCTGCCGGCATCGTCGAAAGCGGCGAGGACTTCCGTGCTGCGGCAGAAAGGGAACTCAGGGAGGAGACCGGCTGGAAGCCGGGCAAGTTGGCCAAAATAGGCGAGTTTTACACATCTCCCGGTTTCTGCGACGAAATGCTCATAATGTACCATGCGGCAGACCTCACATGGGACAAACTGCCCCAGGACGACGACGAATTCATAATGCCCAGCTTCCTGTCCCAGGAGGCGGTTTTGAGGCTTGCCGAAGAAGGCCGCATAAGGGACGCGAAAAGCCTGTTCGGGGTCTATTGGTGGCTTTACAGGAACGCGACGGCAAAAGGCGGGGGCTGAACGCATGGCTAGGCCGAAAAAACTCCCCGGGCCCGGTATTTCAGGCCCTTCGGGCGGGGCTGGCGAATGCGATGCCGATATCCGCGATTTTCTGGAATACATGCGCTACGAACGCGATGCCAGCCCCAACACTGTAGGGGCGTACAGAAACGATCTGATGTCGTGGCGGAAGTTCTGCCAGGAAACGGGCCGCAAGCTTTACCCGGCGGACGACGCGGCGGTATCCCGATACATGGCGAGGCTGGAGGCGGAGGGGATGTCGTCATCCACCAGGATGCGGCGCGCGGCGGCGCTTTCGTCGTTCATCAGGTTTTTGATATACGACGGAAGGCTTGAAGCCGCGCAAGCGCTGCCGCCAATTCCAAAGCGCGAAAAAACACTTCCCAAAGTCATGACGGAAGGCGAGATCGAGCGGCTGGTGGAGGCGGGGAACGGCGAGTCTGCGATAGACGTCCGCGACAGGACCATGATCGAGATGGCTTACGGCTGCGGGCTCAGGGCGAGCGAGCTGGTGTCGGTCCGCCTGTCTGACATAGACGACGCCGGGGGGGTGATGTATGTCCGCGGAAAAGGCCGCAAGGAGCGCATAGTACCCTATGTCGGGTCCCTCAAGGAGACCGTGCGGAGATATCTGGCTGATTCGCGGGCGAAACTGAGCCGTTCTTCTGCAGGAGCGGGGGAACATGATTTCCTGTTTCTCACGAAAAGCGGGTTGCCGATGAGCCGGCAGGAGCTGTGGGGCATACTCCGAAAGAGAGGGGCGAGAGCGGGCATATCGAAGTCCCGCCTGCACCCGCACGTTTTGCGGCATTCGTTCGCGACGCACCTTCAAAGGAGGGGAATGGACCTTCGGACGCTCCAGGAGCTGCTTGGGCATTCGTCGATAGCGACCACCGAGAAATACGCTCACCTCGACACGGAACTGAGGGATATATACGACAATTTCCATCCCCGCGCGAAAACCGGGCTGAATGACAATGACAATGACGAAAGAGGTGGCCTTAATGATTGAATCCGAAAGGATAGCGGAAGCCCTGTCCGCCATCGCCGGCCGGACGACCGCAAAACCGCGCGTCGGGATAATCCTGGGTTCCGGCCTTGGCGGGGTTGCGGATGCCGTGGAGGGCGGGGTGGCGATTCAGTTCGATGAGATACCGCATTGGCCCCGCGCGACGGCTATAGGGCACGCGGGGCGCCTGATAATCGGAATCCTCGAAGGCGTGCCGGTCGTGGTGATGCAGGGCAGGGTTCATTATTACGAGGGGTACCCGATGGATGTCGTGACGTTTCCCATAAGGGTCTTCGGCGAGTTGGGCGTGGATACGCTCGTTGCCACCAACGCGTCCGGGGGGATCAACCTCGGATACAAGCCGGGCGATCTAGTAGCGGTGTACGACCATATAAATTTCATGGGCACGAACCCGCTGATCGGGGAGAACGACGAGAAATGGGGGCCGAGGTTCCCCGACATGACCTACGCTTACGACAGGGATTGCATCGACCTCTTGGAGGCTTCGGCGCGCGACGAGGGGATCGTCCTCCACAAGGGGGTTTACATCGCTTTTTCCGGCCCGTCATACGAGACCCCTGCCGAGATACGGATGTCGCGAGCGCTTGGCGCGGACGTCGTCGGCATGTCCACCGTGCCGGAGGTCATAGCGGCAAACCATATGGGCATGAAGGTGGCCGTTGTGTCATGCGTCGCCAATTATGCCGCCGGGGTCAAATCTGAAAAATTGCGCCACCAGGACGTGCTGGACGGAATGGCGCGCGCGAGTCGCGCCATGGCGCGCCTCGTGCGCGCTTTCGTGCGCCGCCTGCCAAGGACTGGCTGATGGATGGCGGTGCCGATGTCCCGCAGGTAGCTTCCTTTATGCCAATCGTCGCGCAGGAAGCGCGAAAGCTGGCGTACGGGAACAGGTTCACTGCCGACGACCTCGCTCAGGAGGGGATCGTAGCCGCGATCTCCGCGCTGGAATCCTACGACCCCGAGCGGGGGAGCGTGAACGGATATATCCGCGCGTGCGCCCGCAACAGGATGATCTCTTACCTCAGGCGCAACGGGCGCGAGACTCCCGTGGACGATTCTGTCATCGACGCCGGTATTAAAGGGGGGGGCTGCGCAGGGCCCGCGCTTGAGCGAGAGGAGGCTATCGACCGCAGAGAAGCGCTTTGCGCGCTCATTGCCAGGCTCAGCCCCTTCGAGGCTGGGGTGTTGGATGCGTACCTGAGGGGAGGGGGCATTTCGGGGGCGGCGAGGATCACGAAGTGCGAGAGGAAAAAGGTGGACAATGCGCTTCAGAGGATCAGGAACAAAGCGCGCGGCCTTCGGGTTTGACGTTGCCTTGAAAACAGTGTCGGCAAAGCTTTTTCCGATAATATGCGTTTGTTTTTTGTTCGCGGCCGGCGCGGCGCACTCCGGATTGGCGGCGCCGGACGGGCGCAAGCGGGCGCGGATAGCCGAGTGCATGAACACTCCCGCCGCGCAGTTGCTTCTGGTGCGGCTCGACAGGCATTTCAGGGATATCGGGAACACTCCGCCCTCGTGGCAGACCCTGCCTTCCGAGACGGTGCAGGACGCTGAAAATCTCGAAGACGCCTTTGTAATATCGGCCTACGACATGATAATAACGAGCGACGGCGAATATGCGCAGAAGCTCGAGTCACTCGGCCTCACCAGAAAGACCGTTCCGATATTCCGCGAGAGGATCGTCTTGGCCGGGCCCCCCGACGCGGAGTCCGAAATGGACGGGTTGCCCGCATCGGATGCAATGAAAATAATATTTGATCGTGAATCCCTCTTTTTCTCGATGCTCACCGAAAGACGCATACTCGACGCGGAAGGCTCGCTTTGGAAGGATGCGGGGGTGGATGCGCCAAGCGGCAGCAGGGGATATGTGGAAACCGGACGGGACGCGGTGAGCGCCCTGATGCAGGCGGGCGACGAGGGAGGCTTCATCCTTGTGGGGGAGGCATCGTTTGCTCAATTCGAGGACGCGGAGCGGGGCGAAACGCGTCTTGTCAAACTCTCGGATACGGGGCTGTACCGCACGACTTTTGCCTGCCTCGCGTCAAACTCGGGCTTCAGGAAGGAACGCACGGCGGACGCGGAAAGATGCCTTGAGTGGGTTGGAAGCGACGAAGGGAAAAATGCGGTGTCCGATTTTTCAATGGGGGGAATATCGCCCTTCATTCCAGCGGAGTAGCTTTTATGTGTGGGAAAAGTCACAGTTTTGTTTTTTCCCATCTGGTTCAAATTGCGCTTGTTGTGTTAAACTGACGTGAGTCACATGCCATATTGCGCATAGTTTAGCGATTGTGCTAGGAGGAGGTCATAAAATTATGAAATACGTTCTCAGGGCAGTAGCCCTAGTTTCGCTAGCGGCGCTTTTCTCATGCGGTGCCGGGCCTGCGGCGCACGGCGCCACAAAATACGACGCGGTCCTCGCAAGGTGGAGCAAGGCGGAAACCGCCAAAGACAGTTCCCTCGGGGGGTCTTTCACCATCAAAGCCACCCTCTACACTGCCGAGTACATCGAGGCCCTCATGCAAAGCGAAGCCGAAAAAAACCTCTGGACAGCTAGCGAGCTGGAGGACTACAAGTATAATTTTCTAAAGGGCCTCAATCTGGACGAAAACATAGCAATACACCTTGAAATGGAGGAATTGGGGCCTTCGGCCCATATGTCGCCTTTCAACGAGATGATCGCGCTGTGGATAGGCAGGAACAAGTATGCCCCGACGGACTACGACCCTCGCTTCAATTATCCTCTTCAGGGCAAGCGCGATGGGATGGTCTACTTCCCTCGGTTCGACGAAAAGACGGGAGAACCCCTTCTGAACAGGAAGATGTCTTTGAGGCTGGTGCTGAACGGGGCTGTGAGCCCTATTCTTGGGACGAAAGAAATCCGCATGATATGGGATATCCAAGCGGAAGACGCGGGCAACGCGATATCCGGGACGGCGGCTGACAGATTGGAGGTCGATCGCCTGATCCGAAGGATGGAATTGCTGAACGCCCAAAAAACCGAACTAGAGGCGCAGCTCGAGGCCAAGAACAGGGAAATAGACGAGGTAAACGCTCGAATAGAGGAGCTTCAGAACAGATAGAGGGGGTATTGATTTGAAACGCATCGGGGTGCTTACGAGCGGCGGCGACGCCCCCGGCATGAATGCGGCTATCCGGGCTGTCACCCGC
>JAISQC010000243.1 GCA_031274465.1 Synergistaceae bacterium
GGGCCGATCCTGGCGCGCGATTTTGCCGAAATGGCGGGGTGCGGTGCTTTCGTGGTCGATCCCGTCACCACCGACGAGTGGGACCCAGTGGCCCGCTTCTCGGGGCTCGCCGGCATGGACAGGGTGTGCCGTTTCCACGCGCTCAACCACAGGTCGGTGGCGAGGCGGGTCGCCTCCGAGATGGGGCGCACTTACGAAGAGTCGGCGTTTATAGTGGCGCATCTGGGGACCGGCATAACAGTCGGCGCCCATGTGGGGGGCAGGGTGATAGACTCGTGCGACGCGATGTGCGAGGGGTCTTTCTCCGTGGACAGGGCCGGCTGGCTCCCCACGCTCAGCCTGATAGACATGTGCTATTCGGGGGAATTCACCCGCTCCGAGATGCTGCGCCGAGTCAACGGCGGCGGGGGAGTTTTCTCATACCTGGGCACGACGGACATGCGAGCCGTGGAGGAGATGGCGTCCTCCGGTGATGAGCGGGCCCTCCGCGTCGTCGAGGCGATGGCCTATCAGACCGCGAAGGACATAGGCGCGATGGCCGCGGTCTGCCGAGGCAGGGTCGATTGCGTCGTTCTGACCGGCGCTTTGGCGCGTTACAAGGACCTGGCAGATATGATCGCATCGCGCGTCGGGTTCATCGCCCCGGTCAGAATAGTTCCGGGCGAGGATGAGATGGAATCCCTGGCGAGCGGCGCTTTGAGGGTTCTGGAGGGGACGGAGCGGGCGAAAACTTACCCCGGCGTGACGGCGGGGGCATGAGGGGCGATCTCAGCACAATGGCAATAATATTGCAATATTTCATTAGCGAGGTGTGTTTTGTGTGGGCAAGGTAAGATTGGTGATTCTGGCAATAGCAGTGATAGTGATGATCGCCGGGTTTGTGGGCAAAGTCATGCTCGCCCGGAACACGAGCGGGGGTACTATCGCTGACAGCGTGGGTAGCGTCGTTGGCAGCGCGATGAAGGGAGACGTCGCAGGCGAGGTCGGCAAGGCGTACCTCACCCAATGGTTCAACTTTTCGGTGCTGTCGATAGGCAGGGTGGAGGAGTACGCCGGTTACGAGCCGGAAGAGGGCAACGTCCTGATCGATGTAGTTATAGCCGAGCTTTGCACGTTCGACGAGCCAATCGACATGGGAACGTCCGATTTTTACGTGGACGCGGATTCTTTCCTCGAGTACGTCTATCCCATCGATCCGCTCGACGGAACGATGATGCCCGAGAACTTCAAACTGGCGCCCAAGGAGAAAAAAGAATACCACATGGTCTACGAGGTGCCTGAGGGCGCCGAGGGCCTCAAGCTGGTGTATACGGAAATAGACGCGTCGGGAGGCGAAGGCGCAACATTCACCATAGACATCGAGGATGCCGGCGAGAAAACAGCCTAAATTTTTTTCATCTTCGTTCGGAAGCTCTCGAGCCTGTTCAACGCCTCGTACAGAGTGTCGTTCTTCTTCGCGAAATGAAGCCGGATCAGGTGGTTGACGCTCTCTTTGAAAAAACTCGAGCCAGGCACCGCGCCGACCCCGACTCTTTTGGCGAGCTCGACGCAAAACTCCAGGTCGCTCTTGCAGCCGAACTCGGATATGTCGAGCAACACGTAATAGGCACCCTCCGGCTTGGCGTAGGTTATGCCTATTCTGTCCAGGCCGTCCAGGAACAGGTCCCGCTTTTCGGTGTAGGCGCGGAGCAAATCGCGGTAATAGCCATCTCCGAACCGCAGCCCGACTACGGCGGCTTCCTGAAGAGGGGATGCAGCGCCGACTGTCAGGAAGTCGTGGACTTTTCGGGCGGTATCGGCTATTTCGGGCGGGGCTATGATGTAACCGAGCCTCCAGCCGGTCATCGAATATGTTTTTGACAGCGAGCTGCACGACAGCGTGCGTTCGCGCATGCCGGGCAGCGACGCCATATATACGTGCCGGTTGGGCTCGTAGACGATGTGCTCGTAGACCTCGTCGGTTATGACGTAGGCATCGTATTTTTTGGCGAGGTCGGCGATGACGGTCAGCTCGTCCAGGCTGAAGACCTTGCCGCTCGGGTTCGAGGGGTTGCACAGTATCAGCGCTTTGGGGCGCTGTTTGAACGCGGCCTCGAGCTCGCCCGGGTCGAAGCGGAACGCCGGAGGGCGGAGCGGCACGTAAAGCGGCGTCGCGCCGGACAGTATCGCATCCGCTCCGTAATTTTCGTAAAACGGGGAAAACACTATCACTTTGTCGCGCCTGTTCGCCACAGTCATCATCGCTGCCATCATAGCCTCGGTGCTGCCGCAGGTGACCACGATCTCCGTCTCGGGGTCGATAGGCATGCCCATCAGCCTGGATTGCTTTTCCGCCAGGGCGGCGCGGAAATTGTGCGCGCCCCATGTGACGGAGTATTGATGCGGCCCCGAGAGGGCTACTTCGGCAAGGCGGTCCAGTATCTCATGTGGCGGGTCGAAGTCCGGGAAACCCTGAGACAGGTTGACCGCGCCGTATTGCATCGACACTCGCGTCATTCTCCTGATTATCGAATCGGTAAAACCAGCCGTCCTGTCGGATAATCTTTGCATGTCAGCGCCCCTCAAATCTAACCGCCCGCAAAAGCGAGCGCCCGTCATCTAATTCATATAAATTATATATGAATTATTACAGCGCATTATATACACGAACCTGCAAAATATGTCAATTATCCCCGCGCGGGTGGCAGCTGGGTCGCAATGAGCATTGCTGTAAGAGGGCGATTATATTTGGCAGACGCGACATCGGCCCGCATTATTCTTTATTAATCATGGCAAAACTATTTGGGGGCAATATAAATGACTGGGCCCGGGTATTTTCTTAGAATGCTGTCAGATGTCAGAAGCATGATTCCCTCGGATTTCGATTGCGCGAGCAGCATTCTGTCGAATGGGTCTTTATGCAGCATTGGCAAATCATTTAGCGCGCACGCGTGTAGGCTGGTGATTGGAAGCTCATGGTATTGGTTGTCCAAAAGTCCGCGCCAAAGCAACTCCAAATTGACTTTGAAATCATCCCTGCCGAGGCTCTTCTTGATAGCTATCTCCCAAATGCTGACTGGGCTGAAATATAAGTCATTGCAGCCATCCACTAACATTTTTTCAGCCTCTTGCGGCAATGTTCCCGCAGCGGACCACAGGAGCATATGCGTATCGAGCAGCAATTTCATCTCAAGCCTCGAACATGGTTTGAATTTCCTCTTTGCCCATTGAATCAAAATCATCCGGTATCTCCATCATGCCCTTGAGGAAGCCGACCCTTCCCTCTGGATCGGGCGTAATGGAAAACGGGCTTACCGTCACCATGGGTTTGCCGGATTTAGCGATGATAAAAGGCTCCCCCTCGTCGATTGCTTTTTGAATCAGGCGCGATAGGTTCGTCTTGGCTTCATGGATGTTAACCTGTAGCATTGCCGTCTCCTTTTTTGTTTGATTTTAATTGAGCCTCCATGGCAAATACAAGGGGCAATTTGCGGACTAGATCATGAACTAAGTCTAATGCGATGAGGCTGTCCATGTCAACATCTCCATAATTCATCTCGCCAGCGAAACCCCTTGTCCTTGATGGTATGGCTCAATCGTTCCCGCAACAGGCCAGCAGGGTTTCTCATTCTTTGTTTGTTGCTGTATAATCTGCCTTATGATAAAACGCATGGAGGACATAGCAAAACTCGCAAACGTCTCGATTTCCACCGTGTCAAA
>JAISQC010000279.1 GCA_031274465.1 Synergistaceae bacterium
CCGTCTGCCCGGTGCGCGGCGGGCAGGGCGCGCGCGAATGGGCTGAGTGCGCGTGGCTCGGCTTCGGAGCCATCGAGCCGCCTCCCGATTCTTTCGTGGCATTCGCCGGTAATATGGCAAAAAGCGACGCTATATCGCTTCTATATATAGAAGGCGCCGCTACTGGAATGCTGTGCGCGGCAGACGGCACGGCAGGGATATATTACGTATCTACGCAAGCGCGGTTTCGCGGGCGCGGGCTCGGCGGCATCGTGGTCGAAACGCTCAAACGCCGCGCGCTTGAAATGGGGTTCGGCAGAATAACCCTTCTGGCCACTCCTTCAGGGCTTCCCCTGTATCTCAAACACGGTTTCCGCGACAACGGGGCGGTTAAAATTTATAAAACCGGCGAATGACGCGCGAGCCGCACGCGCGCCCGGGTTCGCCAAACGCCGCGCTACCTCCGCCTCATGTAATACGCTACGTCTATGTCGTAAAAATCGGAGGACCAACTGTAACCCCTTTTTCTCTCCCTCACGTACAGCCACGAGTCGGAATCAAACCTCAGGTCGATCTGCCATCCGTCGCCCTCGAGCCTGAATTCCCTGTCCCCGATGCGATAAGCGTCCCAACTCTGCCATCTGTCGTCATGAAGATCGACGTAACCACTGTCACCCCAATTGTCATTGTAAGCGCGCCACCCAACTCTCCCCCGCCAGTCAACCGTCGCCCGGTCGCCCCAGACGTCGCGGATGTACAGCTCGGGGGCGCCGCGGTCAAGCCTCAAATAGTACGAGCCGAATAAAAATGGGGACCCGGTTCCGCTTCCGTCTTCGGCCACCCAAAACCCGTCCAAATCGCGAAAATCGTAACTCGACCACCAGCCGCTCTCGCCGCCGCAGCCCCCCGCAACGACGACGAGCGACACTAACAGGGACAGCCACAGCAATCCTCCAGCCTTTTTGCGCATCTCGCACACCCCTATCTAAGATGACGTTTGTGGAATTAAGCCCGCCTGTCGGCGCAATATCTATCGCGTGAAATTTTTTCTTATCATATCATTTGAAGTGGCAAAAAGCATCGACTGATACATCAATCCAAAGGACATGACGTCCCCTGCGCGGTATTCGCGGCGCGAGTCGTGGACGTCCACGATCATGTGGTCGCTGCTGCACCCGAGGATGCGAACGCCCTCGTCGAGCGGGTCAAGCTTTTGGCAGTTTCCGACGTCGTAAGCCCCTATCGCCAAAAGAACCCTTCGGCGGACCCCCCTGTCCTCGTAAACGGCCACGTTCCCGAAACAGTCCAGCAGGCGCTCGCCAACGGGATGCGTCGGTTTTTCACCGGCCTCGATGACTTCGGCGCTCAAGACCAGCGACTTGTCGCTGAGTTCCGCCAGCTCGCCCTCCTCGATGCCGTATATCTCGCGCCGGTGCATTATCGCGGCGCCCACCCGGAGGTGGTTGATTTCGCGCGGCATCTGCCCCCGCGCCACCATCGGCAGGGACGTGCTGGCGCCGCCGGAGACCATGCCGAGCTTGCGCCCCGTCGCCCGCTCTATCTCCGAAGCGTTCCGCGCCAGCTCCTGCATGTTTTTGACGGTGGGCTTCACGGAGCCGTAGCATCCCAGGTTTGCCCCTATGCCGACGAGTTCGATATTCGCGAAATCCTTGGCGGCGAAAACAGCGCGCTCCACGAACTGTTCGGAGTCGAAGACGCCCTCCCTCAAGTCGCCGAGGTCCCTCATGAAAACGATTTTCTGAACCTTTCCAGCCCTGCGGGCCTCGTCGTCGAGCAGACGCACAGTGCCGAGATCGGAATTGAGTATGACGTCGCAATACTGCGCGACGTCCGCCAGCTCCGAGCGCATCGGTATCCGAAGCCCCATGGTTGCCACGGGGTAACCTCTGGCTCGGGCTTTGGCGAGGTGCCCGATTCTGGAGCTGGCGAGGCACCTGTAGCCCTCGCCAACCAGCACGTCCATTATCTGCGGGATCGCGTTGAACCCCTTTACCACGGCGGCAGGCTCGATGCCATGCCCCCGGCACAAATCCAAAATAACCCGGGCGTTGCTGCGGATGACGTCGAGGCGCACTTCCATTGCGGGGTAACCCGCGTGTCTGCGCGCCATTGGAGCCTATCCGGCCCTTCTGCCCCTCGGGCGCTCGAAGTCCGCCTTGCGCCCCTTCGATTGGGCGCCGGAACGCCTGTCAGACCTTTGCCTGTCAGATCTTGCGGGCCGCAAGCCGCGATCGAACGAACCTCCGCCGTAGCCGGACACCCTGCCGGCGTCGCCGTCCCCCTGCAAAACCCTCACTGCGGAGACCCCGAGGCCTTCGCGCTCCATCCGGGGCTTTCTGGACTCGAGAAGCTCGGCCGCGTGGGCGGACAGCTCTATCGACGCCGAGTTCTCGCGCAGTTTTATGTTGCCTACGTCATCTCGCGTGATCCCCATGGAGCGGCAGATCGCCCCAAGCAGCGCCCCAACTTCCCAGCCTTCGTCGCGCCCGACGTTGAGGCTCACCTGGACGCCGCCTTCCATGCCAGAGCGCGCCGGCCTTCCGCCGCCGCCGCTGGAGAGCCGAGTGCCTTTCCTGCGCGGATCGACGCCGCCGTAGCGAGTCGCCGGCCGCCTCTTGTCCCGGTTCATCTCGGCCTCGACGTCGGCCTGAATCGAATATCCGCGAGGCTGCTCGCCGTAAGCGTACGCCAGAAGGCCGGCGACCATCAGGCTCGCGTCGTCTCGCTTCATGACCTCGTCGGCCCAATTGCGATATTCTTCGTCCACCATGGAGTGCTCGATCAGCATGCCCTCGAAGCGCACCTTCTGCTGCCCTTCGATCTTAGAGGCATCCGGCGCCGGTATTACCTCCATCTGCAAATTCGAGCCACGCGCCATCTGCCTGAAAGCGTGAAGCTCCCGGCTGGTCAGCAGGGCGAGGTTGGCGCCTTCGTGCCCGGCGCGCCCGGTGCGCCCGCTTCTGTGAACGAAGGTCTCGAGATTGCTCGGAAGCCCGAACTGAATGACGTGGCTGATCCCGTCGATGTCGAGGCCGCGCGCCGCGACGTCGGTCGCGACGAGTATATCGACGCGCCCCCCGCGCAGCGAGGCGAGCGACATGTTCCTCTCCCGCTGGCTCATGTCCCCGTGTATGGCGCAGGCTTTGAATCCCTCGTCGGTGAGCTTGTCGGCTATGTCCTGCGTCTCTATCTTCGTGGCGCAGAACAGCAGGGTGCGGCTCGGGTTCTCCCACAGCAGGACGTTCGACAGCCCCTCGAAGCGCCTGCGGGCTGGTATGACATACGTCTTCTGCATTATGTCGTCGTGGCAGGTTATATCCGACACGAGCGAGATTTTTCTGGGGGCGTCGAGATAACGCCTGGCGAGGGAGACCACTTCCGGCGGCATCGTGGCCGAGAAAAGCCACGTGCGCTCCAGGTTTTCCATCCCGCTCAATATGGCCTCCAGCTCGTCGCGGAAACCCATGTCGAGCATGTGGTCGCCTTCGTCGAGGACCAGCACGCGCACGTCCTTGGTCACGAACGAACCCCTGCGGACGTGGTCTAGAACCCTACCCGGCGTGCCGACCACTACGGCGGCGCCGTCTTTGAGCGAGCGTATCTGGCGCTCCATGTCGAGGCCGCCGACGAGAGTAGCCACGCGCGCGCCGATTTCGACGCCGAGCCATGAGAATTCGCGCGCGGTCTGCTGAGCCAGCTCGCGCGTCGGCGAAAGCACGAGGACCTGAGGCACGGATTTGTTTGCCTCCATGTTGTTGTAGATCGGCATCGCAAATGCCAAGGTCTTGCCCGAGCCGGTACGGGCCTGCACGATGAGGTCGCCCTCGGTCAGCGTTTCGTCCTCCAGAATCCGCGTTTGCACGGGCATCGGAGAATCGAATCCCTTTCGGGCAATAGCCCTCAACAGTTCCGGGCGGAGGCCGAAGTCCTCGAACCGCACGGATGTCTCTTTTGTTTCTGTTTCCACTGTCATGTGAACCTCCCTGGATCGCATCCCGAACAAAAATCCCCGTATGTCGGAACGCGCGTCACCAGGTTGGAATGTGAGGGGGACCGTTTCAAAGGATTGTCGTATAGGGCTTGCGAAAATAATGCCTGTTTATAATTTCGGAAGAAATTTATCCGTTCAGGCCAATAGAATATGATACCACATTATCGAACCACGTCAACAGAAACTGCCGCATTTGAAACATTTTTTCCGCCCTTTTTCCGCCCTTTTTCCCGCCGGAATGCGGCGATAAGTTCGCGCACGTCTCATATCGCGCGGGCTTATCGCCGCACGCTAGGCATACTTATATGCTTTTGGAATTTTTGCCGCTATACTCGAGCATATAATACGAGCCGAATTTTCTGCCATCGCCCGCTATATGCCTTTTGAAAAGCTCCGAGACGGTCATCCTGAAAGCTTTGGCGTTTTCAAGCGTCTCGTCCTTGTTCACAAATCTCTCCTTCACTGCCTGAAGCTTCGACACATAGTCATCGTGGCAAAGCTCGCGCCTGTTCTTGCCTTTATGGCCTCCCTTCGCGCGCGGCCTATGTTCCGTCTCGCCGAAACGGGAGACAAGGTCTTCGAGAATTTCCAGCCCCTCGCCTATGGTCCATCTGTTTTCCGCATCCATCAAAGCTTCGACGGACTCCGACAGATCCATGATCCGGGCATCGCTTTCATTTGCGCGCGAATGCCTTAGAGTTTCCAAAGACATATAGCATACCTCCCTGAAAAAATATGGTAAAAACAAGTATAATCTATTCTTTTATTTGAAACCTGAGCATAATGCGGATAAAAACCACTATATTTAATTGCCAAAAACAATGATAGCATTGTACGTAATATTACCTGACGTCCATCGGCGCGCCGCTGATGCCAAGGCGGAAGCCGAGGCGCAATTAAAGCCCCCCGGCGCCGCGCGCCGGGGGGCGATGTAAGCTGAAAATGGATTCTGTTTAGATCAGCCTATGATTTTCTTCACTTCTTTAGCGATTGCCTTGCCAAGAAGCGCGTGCTGATCGGCCTCGAGGTGCAGCCCATCTTTTTCGGAACTCTTTGCCACCGTTCCGGCGTCGAAGTACGCGACTCCGTTTGCCTCGGCTGCGGCCTTGAAAAATTCCGGCAGGCGCCTCGATTTCTCCTCGTTGCCCCCGAACATCTCTTTGAAGACCGTCTTCGCCATCGCCCCGAGCGGAGGGGGGCAGACCAGCAGTATTTTCGGGGCGCACCCGGTAAAGTCCCCCACCTGCCCGAGGGCCCGGCGCACCAGGAGGGCGGCGCCGTTGGCTATATCCTGAGGGGAGACCGAATAGCGCACCTTGAGGTCGTTCGTTCCAACGAAGATTATCAGCAGGTCGAAGGGTGCCGCCGCGTCCATCGAGGATACGATCTGATCCTTGCCGCAGCGGTATTCCTCGATAGGATCGTTCCACACCGTCGTGCGCCCATTGAGGCCGTCTACAAGCACCTTGTACCCATCGCCCAGCTCGCGCTGCATCACCCCGCCCCAGCGAACGTCGTCGTCCCAGCGCTCGATGGGCTTCACGAGGTCGTTGTTCGGGTTCCACCCCCACGAATTCGAGTCGCCGAAGATAAACACCGTTTTCTTCATGACAAGCACATCCCCTCTTAATATTGTGTATGGATTTTACGGCTGTTACATTTTATAACATAAACC
>JAISQC010000273.1 GCA_031274465.1 Synergistaceae bacterium
TGCGTCAGAGCCGTTGTTGGATTCCGGCCCGATATGGTCGTGTCGGTCGGCGGCGGGTCAGCGATAGACGAGGCCAAGGCGGTCATATATATTTACAACAAGATCATGTCCGCGCAAAACCCGCGACACGCGAAACCCGTTTTCGCGGTCGTGCCGACTACCAGCGGAACCGGCTCAGAGGTCACAAAAGCCACGGTCATCACCGATGGCGACAAAAAGGTAATCATGTTCGACGAGGATTTTTTGCCTGACATCGCCATCCTCGACGTGGAGTTCGCCAAATCCATGCCAATGTCGCTCCTCGCGGAGACGGCGATAGACACGCTCACTCACGCTTTCGAGACCCTCGTTTCAAGATTTGCGAGCGATTTCTCGGATGCCGTCGCTGAAAAATCGGCGAAGCTGGTTTTCAGGAACCTAGAGGATATTTTCAGCGGCAGGGACAGCGTCATGGCCAGAACCCACCTCCACAACGCCGCTTGTTTGGCCGGCATCGGCTTCACAAATGCCTCGCTTGGGATAAACCACAGCATGGCGCACGCGCTGGGCGCGATATTCCACATCCCTCACGGACGGGCCAACGCGATACTGCTGACCAAAACGCTGGAATTCAACGCAAAATCGCCGGAAGTCGAAAAAAAACTTTCAGGTCTGTGCGAAGAACTCGGGCTAGACTTGGCAAAACACGCAAACCGCTGCTCATCGGCGCTGATAGAAAAGATCAACTCGCTCCTCGAACTGTGCAAAATGCCCAAAGGAATGAGAGATGTCGGAGTGACGCCGGAAGCTTATGGGGCAAACGTCCCGGAGCTTGCCAAAAGGGCGATGGAAGACGCTTGCACGCCCGGAAACCCGGTGGCGCCGACTTACGAGGACCTGATAAATCTCTTCGTGAAATCCTATTGAAAACGAAAGGGAGCGATCCAAATGCCCGTGATAACCGTGGAAGGGGCGCCGCTGAACTTTGAGCAGAAGAAGTTCCTGATAGAGTCCCTGACCAAGATAGCGAGCGCCATCATGAACGTCTCAGAAAAGAATTACATCGTGCTGATCAAAGAAAACGAGCGGGACAACATCGGCTTGGGAGGCACGATGCTTTCCCAGCGAAATGACTAGGCGAGGGGTAACATAGGACGGAATGGAAGAACATTTTGAGGCGCAGCCCGACAAACAGCTTATGCGCATAATTCAGGAGATAGTGCCGGGCAGGCAGATCACGCTCGCCCACATCATCGCCAACCCGCGCCCTGTCATCTATCAAAAACTGGGGCTCGACCCAAAGGGCGAATATTCAAACTCGGCGATCGGGGTATTGACGATGTCGCCGGCCGAGCTGGCGATCATCGGAAGCGACATAGCCACAAAATCCGCAGAGGTCGATTTGGGGTTTGTGGACCGCTTCAGCGGCACCTTGATAGTGACCGGGACTATTTCCAACGTGGAGATAATGCTGAAATCCATATTGGATTACTCTTTAAACACGCTGAACTGCGCGATCTGCCCAGTGACGCGCACATGAAGAGGATAATACTCGTGGGGCGCACCGGCTGCGGAAAGACCACGCTGACGCGGGCCATCCGGGGATGCGACGATTATCGCAAGACGCAGTACATCAATCGGTTCGACCACGTGATCGACACGCCGGGAGAGTACGCTGAAACGCGTACCCTCGCGCGGGCTTTGGCGCTTTATTCCTACGAGGCGGACGTGGTCGGCTTCCTGCTCGGCGCGAACGAGCCGCAGTCCCTGTACAGCCCTAACCTGACTCCGTGCCTAAACAGGGAGTGCGTGGGGATCGTCACTCAAATAGACTCTCCAAGGGCGGCCCCTGACAGGGCGGAAAAATGGCTGCACCTGTCCGGATGCACGCGGATTTTTCACGTAAGCGCCCTCACGGGGCATGGGATGGGCCGATTGATGGATTTCTTAAAAGAACCGGCATAAAACTTGAGGAGGCTCTGTATGATATGGCGATGCCAAACTCACGAATAATTTATGCGCCCAGCGCAGGAGCGATGGAAATTTTGCGGCGGCGGATGCCCCCCGCATCTCACGAAAAAATCAAAAACCTCCGCGTGGACGCCATAGGATTGATTCAGGCCAATATCGCGAACATCCTTTATTTCGCGGACGTAGCCCAAAAGGCGGCGGCGGTCTGCCCCGTTGAGCTCAATGGAAGCTGTCCCCAGCACATCACCACTCTTGCCTTGATCGGAGACGTGTCCGCCGTGGAAACCGCGATGCGCTCCATCGAAGAGGCGGCGGCATCGCCGAGTGGCGCGAATGGCTTTTGAGCTGGCTATGGAGAGAGCAAAACGCCATGGCGGAGTTCGTGCGGCCCCTCGCGGGGAGGTTTCAGACGCGCCGCTGAAAAACGCGAACAAATTGATTGCCCTGCTCGAAAGCAAAATGGGAGGCAGAGGATACGAAACGCAAAAGGCTCCCTCCATGTTTTTCACAGGCGTGGACATCGGCACGGCAAACCTCGTGACGGTGGTGCTGGATGAGAGCGGCATGCCGCTCGACGGCGAGATTACTCCCGCAAAGGTTGTCAAAGAGGGCATGGTCGTAGATTACGTCCGGGCAATCAAGATGCTTGAAAATCAACTCGACAAGCTGCAAAACCGCCTAAACGCCCCAATCCGCCTGTCGGCGTCGGCAGTCCCGCCGGGCACCGAACTCGGAAACGGCAGGGTGACCCGCAATATCTTGGAGGCCGCAGGGCTGGAAGTCTGCGCCATCGCGGACGAGCCTTCGGCGGCTTCGCTCGCCTTAGGCATTAAAAATGGGGCAGTCGTGGATGTTGGCGGCGGCACCACCGGCATCTCGATCGTAAAAAACGGAAAAGTCCTGTTCACGGCAGACGAGCCGACGGGCGGCTTCAACTTCGATCTGGTCATCGCCGGAGGGCTGGGCATCTCTGTGAGCGAGGCGGAGAAGATGAAACGCGATCCGGCCCAACAGCAAAAACTCTACCCAGTGGTGAAGCCGGTCATGGAAAAAATAGCGTCCATCGCAAGAGGCGCACTAGAAGGCTTTCACGTCGAGGCTGTATATCTCGTCGGCGGCGCCTGCGAATTTCCGGGGTTCGCAAAGCTGATGGAATACGAACTGAAAATCCGGACATTTTTGCCGAATCTCCCCTTGCTTGTGACGCCGCTCGGAATTGCCATGATCTGCCGCAAAACTTTCATCGGCCAAAACAAGCCGCGATAACCGCGCTCACAAAAGCATCACGCATCGCTGTTTTCATGAGTAGCGAAAACTTTCGGTTGGAGTGGTGTCCTAATTCAGGCGTGATCGCGCTTGATTGGTAAATATGTAAAGATATTGACATTGTTTGTATTGATATTTACGCCTTTTTGAATTATCCTTGTGAGAACAGGTTAGGCATGGAGTGAGTTTTTAATGGCAAACTTGAATATGAGAATCGACGATACCTTGAAAAAAGAGGCTGAAAGCGTACTCGCTGAACTCGGAATGAATTTTTCAACAGCTACCACAATTTTTCTGAAACAGGTTGTCCGTCATAATGGCATTCCTTTCGATTTGCATGCGGATCCGTTTTATTCTGTGGAGAACCATGCGCACCTA
>JAISQC010000130.1 GCA_031274465.1 Synergistaceae bacterium
AGCCTGAAATTCGCGCTCGCCCATCCCGTGTTGGAGCCGGTGTACACCGAAGGCTTCATATCCCAAGTTCCAGTTGAGGCAGTCCCGGCAGCAGCGTTCGGCGTGCCGGCAGCGGTGCCGGTTGCGGCGCCCGCCCCAATAATGTCCGCGCCCGCGCCCGTTGCGGCCTATCCCGCTCCGGTGATGTCCGCGCCCGTACCAGCGCCCGCGCCTGTCGCCTATCCAGCTCCGATGATGGCGGCGCCAGCGCCCGTCGCGGCCCCGCCCGCCCCGCCGACGATAACGATAGATCCGGCGCCGTACTTGGCCGAGCCTGCCCCGCTTGCCCCACAAACGGCGCCTCAGCCCTACGCCCCTGCTCCTGGCGGCGCGGCGCCTTACGCCCCGTATCCGCCTTCTCCCGGCAATCCGGAAAATTATTCCATGACCCTTGACTTCGACTCCAATTCGATCGCTGACGCGCGGCTGATACGCACGTTTCCGCTCGCGCAGACGGAGATGAACTCGCTTGAGATCGAGTTCAGAGGGGCTTGGAACTTGTACGTCGGCAACAGGTTCCAAGAAGCCCTGAGCGCTTTCGCGAGACAGTCCGGCTACGCCGGAAATTACCTGTCTCCCTATTGGGCCGGCATGAGCGCGTGGAAGCTCGGCGACCGCAATTTGGCTATAGCGTGGTTTAACAGCGCGCTCGAAATAAATCCGTACTTTCAGCCTGCGAGAAACGGGCTGCTGAACGCGGTGAACAACGCGAGGCCGGAAACTGCTCCCCCCGCTGGAAGGACCAGAAAGAGGCGCTAGAGGGATATATATCGCTGAAGACGCGGCGTCATTTGCGCGCGGCATCCCGATTTTAGGCCAGAAAAGCCTGTTCGGCCCGAAATTCGGATATGCCGGGAATGGCTGGATAAACGCCCTTGGCTCCCCGCGCCCGGCAGGTGGGATCACCGGATCCTGCCGGGCGCGGGCGGCGATTTGTCAAATGGCAGTATCAGCCCCCTTGGCTGTGGAACACGCTGCAAAAAATACGATAAAGAAAGGAGGGTAGAGCTGATGAAAGCAAAACTTTGGGTGAAGGTATTTTGCGCGCTGGCGTTCTGTGTGATACTGGGCCACGCGGCAAGCGCCTCGGCGTACGTCAGGGTGGTTCAGACATATGCCGCGCCCTGCGCGGCGCCGGTCGTTTCCATGCCGGTGGCCGTCGCCGTACCAGTGGCGCCGGTGGCATATCCGCTGGTGGTGGGATACGGGTACTACTGGGGCGGAATTGCCACAGTGGTGCCAGTCTCGTCTGTGGCATACTACGCGCCTGCGGCATACGCCGTCCCGGCTGTGGCGCACCCCGTTACGGTTCCTACGTACACGATAGTCCGCTGACAAAAAGACGGCGCCGCTTAAAAAAAGCCGCGGCGCCGTTCTTTATATAATCAAGGAATTCGCGAGACCGTTAGTCGGTTTCTTCTTCCTGGCCTTCCTCGGGCAGCTCCCCCGGCAGGTAAACGGTCATGTCGCCCGCCGCGTCCGTGACGACGGTCGAGCCTTCTTTCCTGATATCTGCCAGATCTTTCGACATCGTGCCGAAGACGAGCACCTGGGGCCCGGCCGGAAGGCGCCTTATTGCCAGCGTCTCTGCCACTGGGGTAATCGTTATTTCGAGGTCGGCGTTCGAAGCGTTTATATGAGTCCTCGGAGTGACCAGCTTCAGCCCCTTGGGGTTTTTGAGCCCTATGCCCCCTGTCCTCACGACGGAGCTGCCTCGCTCGAAATTGAGCTGCAGGAGCGCCTTGTCCGGCGAAAATACGTAGTTCACTATGGCGATTCCCGAATCGGCCGACATCTCGACTTCAGTGCCGTCGCCAAGGCGCACGACCGCCCCTCCGAGGTGCCCGGTGAGGATGAAATCGAACTCATACACCTTGTCGCCGGGGGCGAGCTCCGTCTGCTTTCCGTCCCTCACAGCCACGGCGACTCGGGAAACCGACGTTATCTCTCCAACGGGAAAATTGGAAGCGGCCTCCGCCTTCAGGGCGCGCGCCCCCCACAGAAGCATCGCAACCAAAACCAGAAAATTTCCGCATTTCCGCGTTTTCCTATCGCATGGGGTCACTGCAACTCCTCCAGTCGTTGTGCAATCGTTCCGCTTATTTTATCAAAAAAATCGCTTTCGCGTTTGAAATTTTCATGCAGCGTGATCGTTTTTTCCCATCAGCCGCCACGCGATCCACGACATCAGTAGCGCGCACCCGGTGAGGGTTCCCCAGACGGCGTACCTAGGCCATTTTTTATCGCCGGGGCCCGTTTTAGCTTGTCGCGTCTCCACCGAGTCATTGGAGACCTCTCCGGCGATCTTTGCTTCTAGCATATCGCCCTCTGTGACGCGAGAGAGCGCTTCGCCCATGAGGTCCGGGTTTTCGGGGGAAGGCAGCGTTTTTTCGCTGCCGACCGCCAGGGTGTACGGCGGTTTCCCCTGCGCGAGAAAGACTGCTTCGCGGGGGCGCCAGAAAATCTGCATGGTCGGAGGCTCCACTGCGGGCGAATTGCCCGTTTTGAGCCGCCAGTGCCTGTCGGGCCGGCCTCGGGTTGAGAACGGCCCGTTCCTTGCCTCCCCGTCAGGGCCCTTTATAAATGAAATAGGGGCTTCGAAACGGGTGCGCCATTCCCCGCCTTCCTCGCGGGATTGTGCGGTCACCCTCAAAATCCCGGGCGATTTGAGCGCGAAATTGATTTCGTCAGCGGGATATGCCCCGCCGGTGTCGTATATGAAGTCTCCGTCGCTTGAAGCGATCCCGTCGAACGACGCGCCGTCGGGCTCGGGAGGGGCGGCGGCGATCTTTCTGAGGACCGAGATCTCGGCGTCACCTGAAATGACGTTTCCCTTCCCAGTCATCTCGATCAGGAGATAGCGCGCCTCGCCGCCGGCCGCCTCTATGACGCCTGAGGACACTCTGGCGTCTCCGCGCTTCAAATGGACGAGAGGCTCGTTTTCCCCTATCTTGTCCCAAGCGCTCAAGTTCTCCCAGTCCCGCAGGCTGTTCGAGGCGTAGACGCTGGCGTTGGCAAGTGTGTCGGATTGCCCCTCGATGGGCAGCTCTATCCTGTATCCGGCGATGGTGCCTTCGTAATTGCCGCCGCCAGTTGGGGCGGCCGACATGTCGATCAGGTACAAAATCCTGTCCGTTCCCACGCGTGCGGTTTTCCCGCCCCCTCCCACCTCGATGACGCGCCCGCTGTTGTCGGTGCGGATGGTCACGCGCCCTTCCGAAAAGCCGCTTTCGGGTTCGGGAAGGGGGAAGAGCGGCGAAGAAAACCTCTCGGCCTCGTACGGAGGCGCCTCGGCGTAACCGTCCTCCGCGACTGCGAGCGCGAACGGGACGACGTCGCCGGACGCGTTGAAGATGGCTAGGTCTCTCCTGTAGGATTGCCTTACACGGCTGAATATTTCGGAGGATAGCCGGACTTTGTAGATTCTCCCCTCAAAAGGCGCGTCTAGCGCGTAGACGGCGTCGAAGTCCCGCAGTGCGAACTGAGGCCCGCCGCCGTCGCCGCTCCCTCTTTGCGCCGCGCCGTCCGCACGCGGCGGGCAGGGCAGCCATAAAGCGGCGCACGCTGTGAGGATCAGCGCTGAAATTTTTAAAATCTTACGCATGGCCGTCGGTCTTTGCCTTAGGCGGCAGGGGGGTGCTCCACCCGATGAACAGGAAAAACCCGCCGAGGGCCAGGAAGGCGAATATCCGAATCACCGTTGCGCTGTTTCGCAGGTCGATCGTCAGCAGTTTCAAGATGTCGCAGGCTAAAAGCCCGGCGCCCAAAAACCATGGATACCTGTTCTCGAATTTCTTGCCGCCGAATATCAGCAATATCGCGGCAAGGCCCCATAAAATGGCTATTATCGCCTGAAAGTGCGGGGCGTGCGTGAAAAACCCGAAACCAACCCTCTCTTCGAAATAATGCCACGAGGCCCGCGCGGCTACGCTGTGCAGCCATATGAAGGCCACGGCCGGAAGCGCGAATTTGATCCCGGCCTTCCCCCATCGAGCCCTGCCGGCCGCGTGGAGCACGAATCCGGCTGAGGCCATGTAGAGCAGCTGCCACAGCTCGAGGGTGTTGAATATCGGCACGTAATGCCTCATCCATTCACCCAGCTCGCCAAAGCACTGCCCGAACGGGCGCAGTTTGAACAGCATCAGCGCCGCGACTGCGGCCAGAGTGGCCCGTTTGTAGCCATCTGGGAGCAGGCTGAGGGGTCTTCTCGCTGCAAGTTTGGCCGAGGCCGCGAAGACGGGCAGGAACGACAGAAGGTATCCGATATCTCCCATCCTGGGCGGGGTTTTGGCAAACTCCGGCGTCCACGCGGCCAGGCTGCGCGAGGTGTATGAGACGAAGGCAAAGATGACGAAGGCCCACTCGACGGGTCCCGACTTGCCGCGTTCGTCTCTGTAGTGCATGACGGAGGCGGCGTACATCGCGGCGAATGCCAGCCAGTTCAGGATTGAGTCGTTAAGCCACGTTTCCGCGCGCATCATTCCGGCGAATTCGCGGCCGAGCGACGGCGCGAAAGCGTGCGCGCAGGCAATGGCGATCGGGGGCAGTGCCATCAGCCTGGATTGCGCCCAACGTGCGCTCTTGCAGCCAAATGCGCAAAGGGTTCCGCGTCGCGCGGAGCGGGACAGGACGTAACCCGCCGCGCCGCAGACGCACAGGGCGGAAAACGCCGTCACGAATGAACTCCTGAACGCGAAAAATTCGTGATATGCCGCAAGAGTCAGCCATAACGTCCCGTAAGCCGAAAACACCCAAGACACGCATGTGTAAGCCGAAGGTGCTTCCTCTTTGAGCGAAGGCGCGGCGCGGGGTGGCGTCTGGAGGGCCATGAAATAGCTTGCCGCAAGAGCGCTTGCCGCGAATATCATACCGGTCAGGAAAAATTGCGGGTTGTCATTTCTCCAGCCCAAAAAACCTACCAGGCGAACGGAGTTTTCGTAGAGGTGCCCCGGCAGGCGGAGATGCGGCCCCGCTACGTAAAGCAGGAGCGCGAAGATGTGCAGAAGCCCGCCGAAGGCATTGGCGGCGCGCTTGCCGCATCTGGCCGCGTATGCCAATATGAACGTGCCCTCTATGGCCCATATGCAGCTTGACGCGGCCTTCCTGAATATGAACGGGATGGCTAGGTTCGAGAAAATGATGCAGTACGCGAGGAACAGTCGCGGGTTTATCTCGCCTTGCCCCGGTCGCGCGCCCTTCATGCAGTATAGCGCCGCGCCCAGATACCATGCCCCGAGGGCCATGCACGCTATGGCGATGCCGTATCTGGTGTGCCCGGCGGCGGCCATCTGGAGAGACAGGAATGCGAACGGCAGGAATGCCGCTAACGGCGTGTCAACGCGATGCCGTGCGCTCGTGCTCCTGAGGGCGGCAGCCCGGCCCCGCAGGAGAGGGACGAAGGCTACGGCGCTGTAATTGACGAAGAACAGGACGAGAAATGGCTCGACGCTCGCGAGGTACGAATCCCGCCACCTCAGCAACCCCCACAGCACGGCCGTGGCTATGGACGCGGACACCCCGCCCCATCTGGTCTTGCGCCAGTCGCGGCGAAAGGTTATGAATAAAATCTCCAGGTTGAGCAGTGAATGTATCGAGAACAACGCGACGAAGTTAGAGCTTCCCGTGCTCACCAGTATCGGGGCGGAATATCCGCCGAGCAGCGCGAAAATGGCGAGGGGCTCGTAGTCCTGCGCGAGCGCGGCGATTACCGTGAATGCCGAGAGCGCCAGCATTCCGACGATGGCCGCAGGCTGCGATATCACTGGGCCTAGCTTGGCCGATGCGAAGATTGCGATGTACATGACGCCCACTCCGCCGCCTTGGAGGATCAGCGCGTAAACGCGCCTTCGCGCCCTCATCCTCCAGCCGAACGCGGTCATGGCGGCGCCGGTCGCGGCAGCCATCATAAGACGCGTTTCGAGCGATATCCAGTTCATCTGGGCGGCGTAGCTGAAAAGCAGGCCGAACCCGGCGAGGAAGAGCAGCACCCCTATGGTGGCCCATATGTTGCCTTCGTCCAGCAGCCACGATTTGAAGGCGTGCAGGCGAGAGCCAATCCATGAAGGCCCGTCATTGGCGTCTTTCGCCGCGAACGACTCGGGCGGGCCGCTTTTGGGTCCGTACGCCTCGCTTGAGATCAAATCCTCGGCCGTCTGCTCTGGTTCAGGCGTTCCGTCGGGCGCGCCTTCTTCCGGGCGGGGCGCGCGTTCGACGCTCGCGGGCGCTATGACTTCGGGCGTCGCTGTGATCGGGGGCGGCGTCACAGGGACGGGCGCCGCCTGAACCGGGGCCGGCTCCATTGCCGGAATTGGCGGCGGCGGACGCGCGTCGATTGGCTGCGAGTACGGCGGCGCCTCTTGTGTTAATGCGCGCTTGGCGCCATTTTCCACAAGGCTTTTCAGTTTTTCTATGGAGTTTTCGACATCGGAGATCCTAGAACCCAAGTTTGCCAGCATTACGATGCTCACTACAGGCAAAACCAACGCGAACAACACGACGACGCCGAAAATACCTCCCATGCCAACCACCCTCAGATCGGATCAAAAATTCGCGCTATACGCCCGGGCTTGGCCGAGACAGGCGCGCGGCTCAACTTGCAGCGGCCTCGAACACTTTTTCTATCGCCTCCCGGGTGGGGACCCCCTCGTGCATCTTGTCGTCTCCGACGTAGAAGGTCGGCACGTAGTAGTAGTCGAACTTCGACGCGTAGTCCGGCTCTTTGGTCTCGTCTATCTTTTTGAGCGGTATGTCCTTGTAGCCCGGGTTCTTCGAATAAATGTCGTCCATCATCTCAAGTGCCTTGCGGCAGTGCGGGCAGGTTGCCATCATGAACATTTTGATCTCTTTCATCGCAAACGATCCTCCTTAAAATTGGGGCAGTCTTTCGCCCCCGTGCTTTTAAAGATTGTATCACTATTGTAATAGATGAGGGAAGTGCATTATAATCGATGACTGGTTCAAGGGAGGTTACCTAAGTTCGATACGGAGGCGATACGGATCATGGCTTATGATTTCAGCGCCATAGAGCCAAAATGGCGGAGGATATGGGAGGAGCGCGGGGCGTTTTGCGCATCGCGCGACGAGCGCCTCCCCAAGTTTTACTGTCTTGAGATGTTCCCTTATCCCAGCGGGGCCCTCCATATGGGGCATCTGCGCAATTACTCCATAGGCGATCTGACGGCGCGCTTCCTGAGGATGAACGGGTACAACGTGATTTACCCGATAGGCTTCGACTCGTTCGGGATGCCTGCCGAGAACGCAGCCATAAAGATGAAGACGCACCCGGCGGAGTGGACGACCAGGAACATCGACCATATGATAGAGCAGCTCAAATCCATGGGGTGCAGCTACGACTGGAAGCGGGTAGTCAAGACCTGCATGCCTGACTATTACAGATGGAGCCAGTGGTTTTTCCTGCAGATGTACAAGCGCGGGCTCGCTTACCGAAAGCACGCCCCGGTGAACTGGTGCGAGGCCTGCGGCACGGTGCTGGCGAACGAGCAGGTCATCGGCGACGGCGTCTGCTGGAGGTGCGACACGCCCGTGGTCAAGAAGGGGCTTGAGCAGTGGTTCCTGCGGATAACCGACTACGCCGGGGAGCTGCTCGATTGCCTCGACGAGCTCAACGGGTGGCCAGAGCGCGTCCTCACCATGCAGAGGAACTGGATCGGGCGTTCGGAAGGCGTCCGATTCGACATAGCGGTGGCGGATTCCGGCCTGTCGATAGAGGCGTTTACCACGCGTATCGACACGATATTCGGCATGACGTTCGTATCGATAGCCGCCGAGCACCCTCTGGTGAGCGAGCTGGCCGAACGGATGGCGCCGGACAAGCGGGCCGAGGTGCTCGAGTTCGCGTCCCGCATGGCCTCGCGCAGCGCGATAGACCGCACCGCGTCCGGCGGGGACAAGATGGGGATCGACACCGGGTTCGAGGCGATAAACCCAGCGAACGGGCGCCGCGTCCCGATATGGATAGCCGACTACATACTGATGGACTACGGGACCGGGGCCATAATGGGGGTTCCAGCCCACGACCAGCGCGACTTCGATTTCGCCAGGAAATTCGGGCTCGGGATAATCCCAGTGGTGCGTTCCGAGGATGCGCCTATCCCGGACCCGGGCGCTATGTCGCGCGCCACTGAAGCGGATGGGGTCTCCTGCAATTCCGGCCCCTTCGACGGGCTGCCCACGGAAAAGGCGATTGAGAAGATAGGCGAATGGTTCGAGGAGCGCGGGTGGGGGAAGCGCGAGACGCAGTACCGCCTGCGCGACTGGCTGATAAGCCGCCAGAGGTATTGGGGCACCCCTATCCCGGTTGTCTACTGCGACAGATGTGGGATAGTCCCGGTCCCTGAGGAGCTATTGCCGGTCGAGCTCCCCCTCGACGCTGTCATCCCGCCGAACGGGGGCAACGCCCTCCTCGGATGCCCCGACTGGGTGAATACGGTTTGCCCCAACTGCGGGGCGCCGGCCAGGCGCGAGACGGACACCATGGACACCTTCATCTGCTCGTCGTGGTACTTCTTCCGCTACCTGTCGCCGGGTTTGGACAGCGGCCCCTTCTCACGCAGCGGCGCGGACTACTGGATGCCGGTCGACCTTTACATCGGCGGCATAGAGCACGCGTGCCTGCACCTGATATACGCGCGGTTTTTCACCAAGGTCATTTCCGACCTGGGCCTTACGGCCCCAGACCTCAGGGAGCCGTTCACCGGGCTTCTGACGCAGGGGATGGTGATCAAGGACGGGGCCAAGATGTCGAAGTCGCTCGGCAACGTCGTCGATCCCGACGAAATAATAAAAAAATACGGCGCGGACACGGCGCGGCTTTTCATCCTCTTCGCTTCCCCGCCGGACAGGAGCCTCGATTGGTCAGACAAGGGCGTCGAGGGGGCGCATCGGTTTTTGGGAAGGGTCTGCCGCTTGGTCGAGGAAAATTTGACGGAACTGTCTTCTGCCTCAGTGGAGCGTGTCCCGATGGACAAGCTCGCAGGGGCGGAAGTCCGCGGCTTGAAGCGCCTCATCCACTCCACCGTGGACCGGGTGACGCGGGACATAAGGGACGAGCGCCAGCTCAACACGGCCGTCGCCCGCCTCATGGAGCTTTGCAACGGCTTGGCCGCGTTCAGCCACAAGGGCGGCGACGGCGCGGCGGTGTTCCGCGAGGGCGTTGAAGCTCTGCTCCTCTGCCTCTGCCCGTTCTGCCCGCACATCAGCGAGGAGCTGTGGCAGATGCTTGGCCACGGCGAGCTCCTCTCCCTCTCGAAGTGGCCGGAAGCCGACGGGAGCGCGCTGTCGGTCGATTCAGTGACGGTAGTCCTCCAGGTGAACGGCAAACTGAGGGAGCAGTACAGCGTGCCGTCCGGACTTAGCCGGGACGAGCTGATAGAGCGGGTCATGTCCGAAGAGGCGACGCGAAAGAGGGTTGAGGGCATGGAGATCGTCAAGGTAATAGCGGTTCCAGACAAACTGGTCAACGTGGTGGCCAGATAGTGCCGCACCTGCACATACTGTCCGGCGCCGGCGCCTCGCACAGGCGCCTCGTGTCGGCCGAGCTGGAAAGGCTGGCCTCGCTCGGCTACGAGGACGTCAGGCGACAGGAGGGCGGCGATTGGGTGGCGATTTTGTCGGAAAACCGCGGGCGCGGGCTTTGGGGCGACCGCAGCGTCGTGGTGGTGGAGGACGCCGACCGCATGGGGCCGATGCCGGGCCGGCTCTCCCCGCTGCTCGAAGGCGAGCGCGCGAATACCCACATACTGCTCGTCTGCAAATCCGGCGGGCCCGCGCTCGTCCCAAAGGAATTTGCCGGGCTGTGCGCCTTCGCGGCATCGGCCGAGCCATCGCCATGGTCCGGAGCGCGCGACGGCATAATAGCTGCCGCCGCGAAAAGGCACGGCGTGTCGGCCTCACGCGACGCCATATCCCTTCTCAAGGAGATGTTTGACGACACCGGCGAGCTCGCGTCGGAGGCCGAAAAGGCCTCGGCGGTTTGCGCCCTGGCCGGGCGCGGCGAGATATCGGCGCTCGACGTCAGGGAGTTTTGCATGTCGGATGGAAGCAGGAACCTGCTGAAGCTGCTCGACGGCATATGCGAGGGCCGCGTCTCCGAAGCAGTCTCCGCCCTCGGCGACGCGAGCCTCCATTCCGAGCTGGCGCCCCTGCTGTCGGCGCTTCACAACAGGTTTCGCCTGGCAATGTACTTCGCGCTCTTCCCCAAGGAAAAATCGGAATTTGCAAGCGCCCTCGGCGCCAAAAACTACGCGTCGAAACAGGCGGAAACTGCGGCGCGCAGGTATGGCGGCGAAAAACTGCGCTCCTTCGTGACCGGCCTCATGCGCGCGGTCTCGGACGACAGAAGCGGCGGCGGGGCTTCGTGGCGCGACTTGAGCGTCCTGGTGATCGATCTTTTGAGCGGGTTGAAATCGTGAGCGAAGCGGCGGATGCGTTTCCCGCCGCTTGGAAAATTTCTACTCCGTTTTGGCGGCAGGTGAGGCCAAAGCCGCCATCTTTGACTTTCTCCTCGCCGCAGTGTTGCGGTGAATGACCCCTTTCGTCACGGCCTTGTCGAGCGCGCTCTGCGCCTCGTTCAGCCGTTTCGATATCACATCTTTGTCGTCGCCCGCCACTGCCGTCAGGAAATTCTTGGCGGCTGTCTTGCAGCGCGTTTTCCAGTAGCGGTTGTACAGCCTGTTTTTTTCGGCGATCAGCACGCGTTTCTCCGCGGATTTTTTATTGGGCACCACATTCACCTCCTCTTCATAAAAAGCGCAAGTTATACTATCACATCAGCATGACCTCGCGCAAGCGAGATGGCCTCCTTCGGTCTCCTTAAAGAAATAAAGTAAAATATCCATAATACTGTCTTAAAATACATTCTAAAGGATATTGCCGTTTATATCATTAATTATTAAAACGTTAAAATGATTTTTTAAGGAAATGGAAAATAAAAAAAATATAATTTATGAAATTAGCGTTTGCAATAAAAGCTTATTTTTAGTAAATGTATTGACATATTCCCAAAGAAGCGGAAAATATCATAATTGAGAGTGAATTCATGCGCTGTTGTTGCTCATTTGCGTGGAGTTGTGTTGTATAATAGCCAGTGGATATATGAACAGGGGGAAAATCGGAATGATCGACAGCATACGAGTTGAGCCTGTATCCATTTCAGACGCCGCGGACCCGGCCTCGAAGGCTGACCGCGCGAATAATTTCAGAAAAAGCAAAACGCCGTCCTTCACTGAAGTTCTTAAAGATAGCGTCTTGAAAGTCAATCAACTTCAAAAAGACGCGGACAACATGACGAACCGCCTCGCGCTCGGCGAGGTCGATGACATCTCGGAGGTTTCGATAGCGGTTGAAAAGGCGGAGCTTGCCTTGCGCATGATGGTGCAGATACGGGACAAGATGCTCGACGCGTATCAGCAGATTTCAAGAATGACTGCCTGACGGCTGAGGTTAGCTAAATGCGCGATCAGTTCAACCAAATGAGGGAGCGCTTCGCCGCTTTTTGGTTTTCCCTGCTCAAATGGCAGCGGGTTTCCATTGTGGCCGCTGCCGTCCTCGTGCTCGGGGGGGTGCTCGCTTTGGCTTTCGCCACCGGGCGTACGGCTTACGAGCCGGTTTTCACCGGCCTTGAGGCGCGAGATCAGGAGGCCATCATCGAATACCTGCGCGAGCAGAAAATACCGTATAGGACGGATTCTCAGGCAAACGCGATTCTGGTGCCCTCCGCCAACGTCTACGAGGCCAGGATCGCCCTCGCCGCCAAGGGGATACCTACCGGGGGGATAGTCGGCCTCGAGCGCTTGGACAACGCCAGAATAGGCAGGACTAGCTTTCAGGAGAAGATAGACTACTACCGGGGGCTCGAGGGGGAGCTGGCGCGCACCATAAGGGAGATGAACGCCGTCTCGACCGCGCGGGTCTCCATCGTGGTGCCGGAGTCGAGGCTGTTCCTCGAACAGCAGCGCCCGTCTACGGCGGCCGTGCTGCTCAAGCTGAGGTCCGGCGCGGAGTTCGGCCAGGATCAGGCGAGGGCGGTCGTTCATCTGGTAGCCAGCAGCGTCGAGGGGCTCACCCCCGATAACGTCACGCTGGTGGACGCCGACGGCCAGATACCGTTCGAGGACATCCTTGACGACACCCTGACGATCCAGAGCGGCAACAAGATCGTCCTGAAGCAGAGGCAGTTCGAAAAGGACACGGAGATGGACCTCGAAAAAAAGATAAGGGACACGCTCGAAAAAGTCTACGGGCCTGGCAGGGTGAAAGCGACGGTCCGCGTCGAGCTCGACTTCGACAAGAGGCAGGCGTCCAGAAGGACGGTCTATACTCTGCCGGACAAGATACACGGGCCTGTGCAGAGCGCGCAGAACACCGAGGAGAGCTACACCGGGCCTGCCGGCATCACCGGCGGGATTCCGGGGACCACGACGAACATCCCGGGGTATGTGGCGAACACCGGAAATGGCCCTGGGCAAGCCCAGTATGACCGCACGGACAACGTGACCAACTACGACAACTCCACGCACGAAACGACCGAAATAGAGACGCAGGGCAAGATCAAGCGCCTCACCGCCACTGTGGTGATAGACGGGAACTTGGAGCAGGAGGACCTCGACAAATGGCGCGGGGCTGTGGCCACTGCCATAGGTGCGGACGACAACAGGGGAGACAGGCTGTCGATAATGGCGATGCCGTTCGACACGCGCGCGGCTGACGAATATGCCGCCAGGATCGCGGCCGAGCGCAGGCAGAGGCTCATAGTCGGCGTCACTTCGTTCGCGATACTTTTGGCCGCCGTCGCGACGCTGATGGCGCTGTGGCTGCGCAAGCGCAGGAGGCTGCTCATGCTGCAGGCGGCGCAGGGCCCCGATATAGACTCCGCCCCATCGCTCAGGGAGCTTTTGGAGAACCCGGACCTCATGACCTCGCAGGGCGAGCTGTCGGTGTTGGAGGAGCAGCTCAGAAATTACGCGATCAACAACCCGGAGGAGCTCGCGAACCTCATCAAGAACTGGGTGGTTGACGAGGTATGAGCAAAGCGCACGACCTCAAGGGGCGCGAGAAGGCCGCGATACTGCTGGTCACGCTTGGCCCGGAGGCCGTCTCCAAGGCGTATCGGCACATCGACGACACGACTATCGAGCTTTTGACATTGGAGATCGCCAACCTGAGAAAAGTGACGCCGGACGTGAAGCTGGACGTGCTCAAAGAAGCTCAGGAAATGATAATGGCCCACGAGTTCATGACGCAGGGCGGCGTCGATTACGCGCGCAAGCTGTTGGAACAGGCGCTTGGATCCGAAAAGGCGCAGGACATACTTCGCAGGATAACGGCGAGCCTTCAGGTTCGCCCTTTCGATTTCGTGAGGCACACGGACCCCCAGCAGCTACTGAGCTTCATCCAGAACGAGCATCCGCAGACCATTGCCCTCATACTCTCGTATCTCGCCCCGGATCAGTCGGCCCTGGTGCTGAGCGGCCTTCCCCCAAGCGCGCAGTGGGAAGTGACGAGGCGCATCGCGAAGATGGACAGGATTACGCCGGAAGTGCTCCGAGAGGTGGAGCGCGTGCTCGAAAGGAAGCTATCGACCGTCATGGGCCAGGATTTCACCATCGCAGGCGGCATAGACGCCGTCGTCAACCTCATAAACAGGGTGGACCGCGGAACGGAGCGCAATATAATAGAAGCGTTGGAGGAACAGGACCCGGAGCTCGCCGAGGAGATCAAGAAGCGCCTGTTCATGTTCGACGACATCGGCGGCATGGACGACCGCTCCCTCCAGAGGGTGCTCCGCGAGGTAGACCTGAAGGACCTCGGGCTTGCCCTGAAGGGCGCGTCCGAGGACCTGAGGCAGAAGTTCTTCAAGAATATGTCGAAGCGCGCTGCGGACATGCTCAGAGAGGACATGGAATTCATGGGCCCGGTGAGGGTCCGCATGGTCGAAGAAGCGCAGCAGAAGATAGTGAACGTGGTCCGCGCCCTCGAGGAGGCGGGGGAGATCGTGATCGCCCGCAGCGGAGAGGAAGAGCTGGTTGTCTGAGAACCCGACCAGACAGCGCGTGATACGCGCTGTCCGACTCCTGCCGGGGACGGTCAGGGTTACCCAGGGGAGAATGGAGGACGTCCCTCCGAGCGCCGTTTCCGAGATCGCTTTGCCGAAGGAGTCCGAGGCCGAAAAATCAGCGCTCGCGGCCGCGGAGGAAGAGGTAAGGCGCCTCAGGGTGGAGCTTCGCGGACGGGAGGCCGACCTTGCAGAGGCCAGGGAAGAGTGCAGGAACCTGCGGGGCCGCATGGAGTCCGACCGGGCGGAGCTCGACCGAGAGAGGGATGATTTCCGCGCCGCGTCTGCCAAGGAGGCTGCGGCGTTGAAGGAGGCCTCCCGCATCGAGGGCTACGAGGAAGGGCATTCCAAAGGCTACCCGGAAGGCCTCGCGAAAGCCGACGCGGATATGAAGGAAGAGTACGAGGGCAAGTTTTCACGCGCCCTCGCTTTATTGGATGGAATGGCGCAATCTCTTGCCGACGCCCGGGAGCGGCTCGCCATGTCGCACGCGTCGCAGTTGATCAGGCTGTGGGAGACGATGCTGCGCAAGATGCTAGCCACTGTGGTGGCGATCGACCCGCAGGTGGTCGAGCGCGTAGTCGGCATCCTGCTGAAGCGCCTCAGCGACCGGGAGAGGATCATCGTGTGCCTCAACCCGGATGACGTCGCGATGATAGAGGAGAGCAAGGAAAAATTGATGGATTCCATAAGGGGCGTCAAGTTTTTCGAGCTCATATCAGACGACCACGTGGACAAGGGGAGCTGCCTGATAGAGACCAACCTCGGAATATACGACGCGAGATGGAGGACCCAGCTCGAGCAGGTGTCGTCCGAGGTGGAGAATTTGCTGACCGAGAGCATGGCGACGACCGATGGACCCGGACCCTCCGAGCCAGCGCAGCACTGAATTGGGGTCCGCGCCCGCCGCGCTTGCCGAAGGCCTTCTCGTCGCGTTGGAGGGACGGCTCGCCCAAACCGAGCTGATCCGGATAAACGGCCGGGTCGTGCAGGTGGTTGGGCTCGTCATAGAGTCGCAGGGGCCCGACGTCCAGATAGGCGACCTCTGCGAGGTCAGGTTCCGCAACCGGGACACCGTGCTGAGGGCGGAAGTGGTCGGCTTTCGGACGAACAGGGTATTGCTGATGCCGCTGGGCGACCTCTCTGAAATCGGCCCCGGATGCGACGTCCTGTCGATGGGGCGCCCTTTGGGCGTCAACGTCTCGGACGCGCTTTTAGGTCGCGTGCTGGATGGGCTTGGAAACCCTCTGGACTCGCTTGGCCCGGTACCGGCGACCGATTACTACCCGCTCATGTCGTCCCCGCCGCATCCTTTGAGGAGGCAGATGGTCGAGCGCCCCCTGTCGGTCGGGGTGAAGGTGATCGACGGGATACTCACTCTGGGGCAGGGGCAGCGCATGGGTATATTCGCAGGCTCCGGCGTGGGAAAGAGCGTGCTCCTCGGCATGATGGCCCGAAACACCGAGGCCGACGTAAACGTGATAGCCCTTGTCGGGGAGAGGGGCCGGGAGGTAAGGGAATTCCTGGACCGAGACCTCGGCGAGTCCGGGCTGGCGCGTTCAGTCGTGGTGGTGGCCACGTCGGACCAGCCCCCGCTGGTCCGTTTGAAGGCCGCGCTCACGGCCACGGCGATAGCGGAGTATTTTCGGGACGAGGGGAAAAACGTCCTGATGATGATGGATTCAGTCACGCGGGTCGCCATGGCCCAGCGCGACGTGGGGCTCGCCATAGGTGAGCCGCCAGCGACGCGGGGGTACACCCCTTCCGTGTTCGCGCTCCTGCCGCGCCTCCTCGAGCGCGCCGGCTCGGGCGAGAGGGGGAGCATCACCGCCATCTATTCCGTGCTGGTCGAGGGCGACGACATGAACGAGCCGATAGCCGACACTGTGAGGGGAATTCTGGACGGGCATTTTGTGCTCTCCAGGCAGCTTGCGGCGAAATACCACTATCCGTCCGTCGACGTGCAGAGAAGCATAAGCCGCGTAATGTCGACCGTGGTTTCCGAGGAGCAGAGCGCCGCCGCCGGAAGGATAAGGGAGCTTCTGTCGGTGTACGAGGAGGCGCAGGATCTGATCAATATCGGCGCCTACAAGCCGGGAAGCAATCCAAAGGTCGATTGGGCGCTGAAACATATGAATTCAGTGGAGTCATTCCTGAAGCAGGGAATAAACGAGAGCTTTTCGTTCGACGACACCGTGGGGCAATTGCTCGGGCTGGCGCCGACGCTGTAGCCCTCGATGAAAGGATATCGCGATGAGCAAAGAAGTTGCCCGTTTTAAAAGGGTTCTCCACGTGAGGGCGATAGAGCGCGATATAACGCAGACCGAACTCGCCGGACGCCTGCGCGAGGAAGGCGCGATAATCGGCAGGATAAGCGATATGGAAGCGGAGCGCGACAACGCGCTCGACGATTTTTGCGCCGACAGGGGCAAAACGGTTTCCCCGCAGGAGCTGTGGCTCGAACGCCAGGGCATAGACCTCATGGAGCGGAAACTGTCGAGCGACAGGCAGGAACTCGAGGCCTGCAGGGGCAGGATAGAGGAGACTAGGGCGGAATTGGTCTCGCGCCACCAGAACGTTCAGCTCATGGAGCGTTACGTCGGCAAGCTGAAGGCTCGCTCCGACAAAGAGGCCATAGACGCGGAGCAAAAAAACCTCGACGACATCACGTCGATGAGATATCGCCGCAATATGCGCAAGGAGGTTTCACCATGAGATTTCCCGTGGCTGGCATGTCGAGAGTTCTGGGCAGAATACGCGAGATCGAGGCCATGGTTTATCCCATGCCCCCTAAACCCCCGCAGGACGAGAAACCCGCCGAGCGCTTCGAAAAAGTCCTCGAGGAAGTCCTGGACGATCCTTACGAGCGCGGCGGCGACGGAGAGATCGCGGTCCCGTCCACCCTGTCCGGGAGAATGGCCGTATGGGAGGACAAACTTCAGGAACTTTGCGAGCAGTACGAAGTCGACCCGCATCTTGCGCGTGCCGTTATGAGGATGGAAAGCGGCGGCAACCCGAACGCCATATCCAGCGCAGGCGCGATCGGCCTGATGCAGCTCATGCCCGGGACGGCAAAGGGGCTCGGCGTGGATCCGAAAGATCCGCACAGAAACCTCGAGGGAGGTATTAAATATCTCGCCCAACTGTCCGATAAATATGATGGGGACTTCGTCAAAACGCTGGCGGCTTACAACGCCGGTTCCGGCAGGGTGGATTCCTACGGAGGCGTGCCGCCTTTTCCGGAGACGCAGCGTTACGTTAAAAACGTGCTTGCTCTTTATCAAAAATATTCCAGGGGCGATTAAATATGGCCGACTTGCAGGAGAGAAATTCAAGGAACGACGAACCCGCAGCCCCCGACCTCCAGTCCCCGCCCGAAGAAAGCAAGGCGGGGAGGAAGAAGAAGAAAAAAAAGAAACGCGGCTGCGGGTTTTTTATTGCCACCGCGCTGCTCGCCGCCGGGGTCGCGGCGGGCCTTCAGGCGAGCGGGGGGGTCGACCTTCGCCCTTATGTGTATCCCGTGGTTCCTAAGGTGCCTTATATAGGCGAGAGCCTGAAGAACCTGCTCGGCATACCGGATATTTACGCGATGACCGCGTCGGAGCGCAGGAGGATAGAACTTGAGGAGTGGGAGAATGAGATCGCGGAAGCGGTGCGTTCCCTGGATCAGCGCGAACAGAATTTGGACGCCGTTTCCAGCGACCTCGCCGCGATGGAACAGTCGCTCGAATCGCAGCGCGAGGAACTGGCGGAGCGGATCGAAGCCCTCAGCCGCGACATGGGCAGCGGAGACGCGGGCCCGCAGGGCGCTTCGCAGCAGACGGGCATAGAGGAGACGATACGCACGTTTCAGGACATGTCGCCCCGAAACGCTGCGGCGATATTGGAGAAGCTCGACGACAACCTGGCGGTGGCGATACTTGACGGCCTGCCTCAGGACTCGCGGGGGAATTTGCTCGGACGCATGGACGCCGATGTGGCGGCAAAGCTGACGGAACAGCTTACGGAATTGCAGAGAAGGCGCGGGAGGCAGCGGAGCCAGTGACGGGCGACGCGAGCCACGCGCCGGGGCAAGACGGGAGAGATTTGTGATGTCAGTGCAAGCGGCTGTTTCATCGCCCCAGGATTTCCACCAGGCAGTCGGCGCGGCAAGGCCGGACAGTTTGCCCCAAGCGCCTGCGGGCGGAGTTGGTTCAGATTTCAAACGGATGCTCACGAATATGCGGGACGCAAAACAAAAAGCGGCTTCGCCGCAGGCGGGCGCGAAAAAGAATATTTTGAGCGGGGTGGCCGTCGTCAACGAACGCCCCGACGCTGACGCGCTGGCCCCTCTGCCCGGAAGGCCTGAGGCGCAGGCCGGGATTTCTCCTGAAACTGGGCCTCAGCCGGAAAGCGGAACCGGCCGTTTTGATCCGGATCTGATATTGGGCACGCGATGCAAGGACGAAACGGAGGGAAGCGCCGCTGCGGACGCGCTCCCCGAAACCGGGCTTGAATCGGCGGAAGAAGAGGAAACTCTTGCGCCAGTGGAGTCGGCGGCGCCTTCAGGATTCGAGGCAATCGGGCAGATCGTCGGGCCGCAGGAGGCGGAAATCAGCGCCCAAGACATCTCGAGCGGGGATAAAACCGACGTTTTCCCCAATGCCGACGCCAGGAAAGCCACTATTCCAGCCGTACAATCCGGGCGCGCGGCCGAATCGTCCGAAAAGGACGACGCGGCTGGGATCGATGCGCCACAGGCAGAGGCGGGCGAGCCATTGAGCTCGAAACCGCCACAGGCCGGCGCGCCTGACGCAGAGCATGCGCCGCAAGGCGAAAATCCGAAAAATCACTGGCAAGGGCAGAGCGGCGACACAAATGCCAACGACGGCGAAGCCGGGTTCCACGCGCCGAAGGCTAGGGCCGGGGCAGGCAACGCGGATGGAGCGGCCGACAAGACGGCCCAGGACGCGCCGCAATTTCCGAAAACCGCCGACGCCGGGGAAAACCCGCAAGACCGCACGATAGCAGCAGGCATGTTCGCCGAAGCCCGCCTCCCCGGCGCGGAAACGCAATCCGTGGCTGTGGCTTCGCCGCAGGTTTACACGCTTTCGTCGGGCGACAAATTCGGCGAGGGGTTGCTGCGGGTCATAGATATCGTAAAGGGCGGCGATGCCTCCGAGGCGCGCATAGTCGTGGAGCCTCCGGCGCTCGGGCGGATCGACGTGTCGCTGAAGTCGTCCTCGAACGGGGTCGAGGCCATGTTCAGGGTTGACAACGAGGAGCTGCGCCAGATGGTTCAGAACCAACTTGATTCGCTCAAGGATTCTTTGCAGGCGCAGGGTATTCATGTTTACGCCCTGAGTGTCGATATTAG
>JAISQC010000180.1 GCA_031274465.1 Synergistaceae bacterium
CGTTCCTCGCCAATATTGGGCTGGGGTGCGCCTCCCCGATAGCCGTTGGCGCAAGGCACTCGAATGGGGAGATGAGGCTGGAGGCCGAGGCTTACCCGCCCGAACCCGGCTGGGGGCAGGCCCCGGAGAGGGCAGAGGCCGAAGGGCGCGTGGGCTCCGAGGAGGACGCCGCAGCGCTGGCAGGGAAGCTTTGGGATAAGATGCGCGAATCCCCGATTTTGCGCCGGATGAAATCCCTTTACGGAGAATCGGGCAGATGAGCGTCTGGCTCGTCGGGGCGGGCTGCGGGTCTCCCGGCTTGCTCGCGATGGCGGCGTCGGAGCGCGTTTCGCGCGCGCGGCATATCGTGTACGACAGGCTCATACACCCCGACATCCTGCAGCTTGCCCCCCGGGAGTGCCGATTCTATCTCGTTGGCAAGCAGGAGGGCAACCACACGATGTCGCAGGACGGGATCAACGAGCTTCTGGTTCGGCTCGGGCGAACCGGGGACGACGTGGTTAGGCTCAAGGGCGGCGATCCGTTCGTGTTCGGGCGCGGCGGGGAGGAAGCGGAATTTTTAGAGAAAAACGGCGTGCCGTGGCAAGCCATACCGGGCATAACGTCCTCGCTCGGCGGCGCCGTATCAGCCGGTCTGCCGGTGACGCAGAGGGGGCTGTCGTCGTCGATGGCGCTCGCCACCGGTCATAGGGGCTGCGGATGCGGCGACAGCGAAGACCAGTGGCGCGAATTGGCCGCATTCAGCGGGACGGTCGCCCTGTACATGGGATCGTCGAACTTCGCCGAAGTCGCTTCTCGCCTCGTTTCCCACGGCAAGCCCCCCCAGACCCCGGTTTCGGCCGTGCAGTGGGGCGGGTGGGCTCGGGCGATGCGAATTTGCGGGACGCTTGAGAGCATGGGCGAGGCCGCGCGGCGCGGCGAGCTTCCAAGCCCATCCGTGATTTACATCGGAGACGCTGCCGGGATGGCTCTTTCACCGGAAAAAGGCCCCTTGGGCGGGATGCAGGTCGCGATATGCCGCCCTTACCCAGAGTGCTGGAAGGCCGGGCGCGCCATCGAGTGGCTGTCAGCCGACTGCTATGGCGTCCCCCTCCTGTCCTGCGAGCCGGTCCGCGTTGAAGCGGCCGACCTCGAAGCCATCGCGGCGGCGGACTGGCTGGTTTTGTCCAGCCCGAGGGGGATTGGGGCGCTCAAAAGCGCGTCGCTCGATTTAAGGCGCATACGGGGCCGGATCGTGTCCATAGGGGACGGCACGGCCGCAGCGCTCCTCGACGCCGGGATAGCGCCGGAGCACACTGCCGGGGGAGACAGCGGGCATCTCGCGAGCCTGCTGGAGCGCCTCGTCTCTCCGGGCGACTCCGTGGTTTTCGCGCGCAACGAGCGCGGATCCGACGCCGCTCTGCACGCCGCCGTAAAATCCGGCGCAGACGCCAGAGTGGTCCCGATCTACAGGATGGTTCCAAGCGACGTTCCCGGCCTGGATGTCATGAAGGAGCAATGGGAAGTCTGCGGGGTGGGCGCCGTCGCATTCGGCAGCTCCGCGATGGCTGAGGAATACGCGCGGCGGCTGGGAGAGCCTCCCGCATCCGCCGCCCTCGTGGCGTGGGGCGCAAGGTGCGCGGAAACTGTGAGAGATATTTTCGGGCGGGAGGCTATAATAATGAGGACGCCCGACATAGATGGCCTTGCGGGCGCATTGAAATTGATAGCGAAAGGGTGATACCGTGGACGATGCAATCAGGACCGAAGAGTTGTACGAACGGGCGTGCCGGGTTCTTGTAGGCGGGGTGAACAGCCCCGTCCGGGCGTGGAAATCGGTCGGGGGAACGCCTCCTTTCATCGCCTCGGGACTCGGGGCGACGATACGGGATACGGAAGGGCACGTATACCGGGACTACGTTGGAAGCTGGGGGCCTATGATATTGGGCCACGCGGATCACGACGTGGCCAAAGCCATCGCGGAGGCCGCATCTCGGTCCAGTTCGTTCGGGGCCACGTGCCCCGGCGAGGTCGAGCTGGCTGAAATCATCTGCGGGAAATTCCCATCCATCGACATGATACGCTTCACGAACTCCGGGACGGAGGCCGTTATGACGGCGCTGCGGCTGGCGCGGGCCTACACCGGGAGGGATAAGGTCATAAAATTCGCGGGCTGCTACCACGGACACAGCGACGCCCTACTCGTGTCGGCCGGCAGCGGCGCGCTCACCTTGGGAGTCCCGAATTCGTCCGGCGTGACGCCCGCCGCGGCAGGGGACACGATCGTCCTGCCGTTCAACTCATCGGAGGCGGCGGCGCGCGCCTTCGACGAGTTCGGCGGGCTGATAGCCGCCGTCATAGTGGAGCCGTGGGCAGGCAACATGGGGCTCGTCCCGCCCCTGCCGGGTTTTTTGGAAACCCTGCGCGAGGCGACGAAAAACCACGGGGCGCTGCTGATATTCGACGAGATCATCACCGGCTTCCGGGTCCCCGAGTTCGGGGTGCAGAACATTTTGAACATAGTGCCCGACCTGACCTGCCTCGGCAAGATAATAGGCGGGGGGCTTCCGATAGGGGCGGTCGGCGGCAGGGAAAATGTGATGGGCCAGCTGTCGCCGGCCGGCCCGGTCTACCAGGCCGGAACGCTCGCCGGAAACCCCGTCGTGATGGCGGCTGGCCTCGCCACGCTGAAAAAACTCACCCAGACCGCGTACCAGAAGCTCGATTACGCCGCGTCCAGGCTCGGCACCGGGCTGAAACGGGCGGGCGAGGCCGCTGGGCTCGCCGTCTCCGTGTCCAAGCTGGGTTCGGCGCTCGGCCTGTTTTTCTCGTCAAGGCTGCCGCTCAACCTGGAGTCAGTGCAGGCAACGCAGGCCGGGCTGTACCCGAAATTCTTCCACGGCATGATCGGGCGCGGCGATTATTTCGCGCCCAGCGCGTTCGAGGCCATCTTCGTCTCTCTCGAGCACACCAACGAGATAATAGACGAAACCATCGCCAACGCGGAGGAGGTTTTCAGGTCCATATCCGAGAGAAGCGGCGGCCCGAACGAGTGAGCCGGGAGATGGGGGATGGCGCTCCGTGCTCCGGCAGGAAGTACGAGATATTGGAAGAGCTTTACGCGGAATACAACAGGCGGGAGTACGTGAGCCCCGACCCGCTTGAATTCCTGTACCTGTACGACGACGCGGCCGACAGGGAGGCGGTCGGGCTGATCGCCTCTTCGCTCGCCTACGGGCGCGTTGCGTCGATACTCGCAAGCGTCCGCCGCGTGCTGGACGTGCTTGGGAAGAACCCCGCCTCGGCGCTCGCCGGCACGGACGAAGACACCCTGCGAGATCGCCTTGGGGGATTCAAACACCGTTTCAACGGAGCGGGCGAGATGGCTAAATTCCTCTCGGGCATCGGGACGGCCATACGCGAGCACGGGAGTCTCGAAAACCTGTTCTGCCCCCCTCGCGGGGAGGGCGATCCCCGTCCGATCCTCGAAATGATGAGCGATTTCGCGTCCCGGATACTGAATTACGCCGGCCTCGCGGCGTCGCACCTTCTGCCTCTGGCGTCTCGGGGGAGCGCCTGCAAGCGCCTTGCGCTCTACATCCGCTGGATGGTCCGCCTCGACGGCGTGGACCCGGGGGGGTGGAGCCGCGTCCTGCCTTGTGATATTATTGTTCCGCTTGACACGCACATGTTTAAGATCGCTACCGGCCTCGGGTTCGTCAAGCGCCGGTCCGCCGACGGAATCGCGGCGGCCGAGGCCACGCTCGGTTTTGCGGCGCTATGCCCGAACGATCCGGTGAAGTATGACTTCGCGCTGACGCGCTTCGGGATTCGGACGGGGATGTCGGTCGAAGACCTGCTTGCGAAGTTTGATGACTCTAGGGGGAAAACAGATGCCTGATACCGAGCTCACGGAGGCCGAACGCGACGATGCGGCGGAGAAAGGGCGGCACGGGACGAAAAAATTCGCCCACGACGACTCGAGCGAATACATAAACCGCGAACTGAGCTGGGTCAGGTTCAACAGCCGCGTCCTCGACGAGGCGATGGACAAATCCAAGCCCCTGCTTGAACGGGTCAAGTTCATGTCCATCTTCTCGAACAACCTCGACGAGTTCTTCATGATCCGCGTCTCGGGGCTGATCAGGCAGCTCAACGACGGAGTCGTGAACCTCCCCCCGGACGGGATGACTCCCGTGGAGCAGCTAGCAGCGATACGCAAGGCGCTTACCGTCGACATAAAGCGCCAGATAGACTGCTGGCACGAAGACATCTTGCCGGAGCTCACTGCAAACGGGATAGAGATACTCGAGTTCGGCGCGCTGAACGACAAACAGAAAAAATATCTGGACAATTATTTTAAAAACGAGATTTTTCCGACGCTGACGCCCCTTGCCTTCGACCCGGGGCATCCCTTCCCGCACATATCGAACCTGAGCCTCAACTTCGCATTGGCCCTGCGCGACGGAAGGGGGAACGTGCGTTTTGCCAGGCTCAAGATACCGGAGTCGTTCCCGCGCCTCTTCCTGCTCCCGGCCGACACGGGGGACAAGATGGAGAAGATGGGCCTGAGGGAGGGAGCGCGCGCCGACAGGTTCGTGTGGCTCGAGGATATCGTCGAGGCCAACTTGGGGATGCTGTTCCCAGGCATGATCATCGAGGACGCCGTGCTCTTCCGCGTCACCCGCGACGCAGATTTTGAGATAGAGTCCGACGAGGCGGAAGACCTGCTGCACTCCATCCGCGAGAGCGTGGACAGGCGCCGTTTCGGGCTGGCTGTGCGCCTCCAGATCGAGAAAAACACGCCACGCCACATTCGCGAGATTTTGACCCGCAATCTGGAGCTCGACCTCTTCCAGGTGTACTCGATCAAATACCCGGTCGGCCTTTCGGCCCTGATGCAGCTTTACAACGAGGTGGACAGGCCCGATCTGAAATTCCCGCCCTTCACGCCTCGGATTTCGCCCGAGTTCCAGGAGGGCAGGAACGTATTCCGCGCGATAGCTGGGCGCGACATACTGCTCTACCATCCCTACGACAGCTTCATGCCGGTCGTGAATTTCATCCGCGAGGCCTCGCGGGACCCCGACGTGCTAGCCATAAAGCAGACGCTTTACAGGACCGGCTCGAACTCGCCGATAGTCGAGTCGCTGAAGGAGGCATGTTCGAGGGGCAAGCAGGTCGCGGCCCTGGTGGAGCTCAAGGCGCGCTTCGACGAGGAGAACAACATCGGATGGGCCCGGGCGCTCGAAGGCGCGGGGGTCCATGTGGTGTACGGCCTTCCGGGTCTGAAGACCCACGCCAAGATCTGCCTCGTGGTCCGTCGCGAAAAGGGCGGGATAAGGCGTTACGTCCATCTCGGCACCGGGAACTACAACGCGGTTACGGCAAGGATATACACTGATTTCGGCCTCTTCACGGCCAACCCCGAGATAGGGGCGGACGTCTCCGACCTGTTCAACATGCTGACTGGCTACTCAGAGCAGAGGGAGTACCGCAAGCTGCTGGTGGCCCCCAACACTCTGCGCCGCGAGATCATCGCGCGGATCGACAGGGAGATAGAGCGGCACTGCCAGGGCGGTGGCGGGCACCTGATCTTCAAGCTCAACGCCATCTCCGACAGGGAGAGCATGGACGCCCTTTACAGGGCCTCGAAGGCAGGCGTCAAGGTGGACCTTCAGGTGCGCGGCATCTGCTGCCTCCGCCCGGGCATTGAGAATCTGAGCGAGAATATAAGGGTTACGAGCATCGTCGGGCGCTTCCTGGAGCACACGAGGGCATTTTACTTTCGAAACGGTGGCGACGAGGAGCTCTACCTCGGGAGCGCGGATCTGATGACCCGCAACCTGGACCGCAGGGTCGAGTGCCTGTATCCGGTGGAAGACCCCGCCCTGCGCCGAAGGATTGTGGACGTCATCCTCCCCGTCCATTTGAGGGACGACGCGCAGTGCAGCGAGCTGGACTCCTGGGGCGAGTACAAGCAGCTCAAGCCAAACGGGCAGGCGACGGACTCGCAAAAGTGGATGATCGACAACATGGGTTTGGAATAGTCAATGACTTACGACTCAATATCACTTTATTCAATAAATGCGGTGCTGGACCGGGCGAACGCGCTGGAGCGGGCGATTTCCGGCATGATCTCATCGGACGACCCGGAACGCCTTCACGCGGCGAGGGTGGCCTCGCGCAGGCTCGCCGCAGCAATCGACCTCTTTGCCGGGCTGACCGGGGCGAGCGACGCGGTGGGCTTTTCAAAACTCGTCAAATCGGTTACGAAAATGCTCGGGAACGCGCGTGACTTGGATGTCAGGATAGAGTGGATACACGGTTTTGCCGGTATGTGCGCGGCCAAGGAGAGGCCGGGGGCGCGCCGCATCGAGCTGCGCCTCGCCCAGAAGCGCGCGCGCGTTCGCCCGCTGGTGGCTAGGGGCGCGTCGGGGTTCGCCGAGAAGAGCGCGTTCAAGGCGACACTGGCCGAGCTGATGGAAAAACGCATAGACATCGAATCGGGCACCTGCGCGCAGGAGGGCGGAGCGCGCGAGCGGGCCGCCCGTGCGATGATATATCAGATCGACCACGTGGCGCGCCTCTCGGGCTCGCTCTCTTCGGCGCGCGCGCGCGACGAACACCACAGGCTGCGCATAGGGATAAAGCGCCTGAGGTACTTTATGGAGATGGCGAACGGCCTGTCGGCCGACCCGCTCGACGCTCACATCGAATTCGCCAAAAAAATCCAGGGCGCGCTCGGCGAGCTGCACGACGCCAACGTATGGATCGAATCGACCCCCAAGATGAAGGCGCGCGAGATAGAGCGCACGGAGCGATATTTCGGGACGCACCGCCCGTTTTCGCGCCTCGCGCCCGGCTTCGACGCCGTCATCCGCGACAGGGAGGCCTTCTGGAGCGACCAGTACGCCAAGACGCGCGCCCTCTGGGATAAAGCTGATGAAGAGGGGAAGTTGCGGGGTCTTCGGGAATTGTTTTTGGATGCTTGCAGAAACCCGCAGGACGCGTGAATCTGTTGCGTCGGGACTTTTCGGGCTGGCTCGCGCAGGCAATGTAAAACCATGGGGCCGTTAATATACGCGGTTTATACAGTTTGCGTATATCCGTTCGAGGCCGCGCTAAGGTACGCCTACTCCGCGATAAGCGCCGCTGCCGGGAGCTATGGCCTGTCGCTCGTAGTGCTGTCGCTGTGCGTCACGGTCGCCATCGCGCCTTTGATGAAGGGCGCCAACGCCGAGCAGGTGAGAGAAAAACGCGTTCAGAACGTGCTGAGGCCGCAGATCGAACGCATCACGTCCGAGTGTTCGGGCGCGCAAAGGCAGCGCCGCATCGAAAACCTGTACAGGCGCTACGCGTACCACCCGATTTATTCCATCCGTTCCGGCATGGGCATCCTGATCCAGGTTCCGTTCCTGTTTGGAGCGTACTATATGTTGCGGGGTTACGGCGGCATATCCGGCATCCCCTTCCTC
>JAISQC010000015.1 GCA_031274465.1 Synergistaceae bacterium
GCTATGTCGCCTATGTCTTTTTCTTCATGGGCGACGCGCTTTCCGCACGCCACGCTCAAAACGAGTTTCTCCAGGCGGCTGGCTGCCGCGTCCCACGGCTCTCCTTCGAGCAATGTGCCCGCGTCGAAGTCGATCCACCGTGGGTGCTTTTCGGCAAGTTCCGTATGCGAGGAAATTTTTACGGTTGGGACTACCGAACCGAACGGAGTGCCGGATTGCGTGGCAAACAGGATGACTTGGGCCCCGCTTCCGGCGAATGCCGTGCAGTTTGCGGCTTCGCAGCCCGATTCGGCTGTTATCTGCGTCCCGGCGACGGAGCGGGCCGGTTCTCCTGAGTCCAGTGCGCCCGTGATTTGAGTTTCGCCGATGATGGATATGCCTGCAACGGCTTTTTCCTCGCCTGTGGTTATCCCGTTTTTCAGGTCATCCGCGGACGGCGCCCGCAAGGAGCCGGATAGTCGCGCCAAGTGCGAGAAACTTTCGAACGCGCCCTCCGTCGTGATCTTTGGGGCTATGGCGGGAAGGGCGCCGAGCAGCGAGGGGCCTCCGGCGGCGAGGATCGTTCCCCCTTGCGAAGCCAGGCCATTGGAGAAATGTCCCAGAAGGGGGTTGGCCGAGGCGTGCGAAGGGCCGTCGCTGCCGATCACGCCGACGCATAGGCCAGACGCCGGGAATTCTTCCCTGACGCGGGGGGAATCAGCCGCGAGCTCGTCCAGCAGCATCGGTATCTTATCCCCGCCGCTTTTCTGCATTATGGCGAACGTCACGTTGCACTTTCCGGCAAGGGCGCGGTTGTAAAGGTCGGATACCTGCAAATTCTCGCATCCGAGGCCGACGAACAGTATTCCAGCCGCGTTCGGGTTGAAAGCGAGTCCGAGCAGCATGTCCACCGCGCTGGCCGAATTTTCGCCGCCGCCGCAGTCGGATTGATGATCTATCAGCCGGACGGAATCTATCCAATAGGGCTTGCGATAGTTCGCCAGAATGTATCTGATCTCCCCCCGAATGCATCCGACCGACGGGATGACCCAGATGTCGTTGCGGACTCCGGGGCGGATCGCGCCTCGCCTGCGGTACCCCATGAACTTGTCGCGCGGCGCGCCCCTGTCCGTCGGGTACGGCCCGCGCCATTCCGGGAGCTGGGGCCATTGCTCCTGAGGCAGTGGGCGCACGTTGTGGTCGTGGACCCAGTCTCCGGCGCGTATGTCCCGGCAGGCAGAGCCGATCGGGTGTCCGTATTTGATGACCTGTTTCCCAGAGGGGATGTCTGTTGCCGCGATTTTGTGCAGGGGAGGTATGCGGTCGCGGATCGTAACGGCCCCGAGGGTTGCGCCGGCATCTGCCCCCTGCGGCAAGACAAAAACGTTGTCTGCGACGGACATGCGCAAAAAAAGAGGGTGCGTCACTGACCGGGCCGCTTAAATGTTTTGATGGGGGATTTTTCCATGGTCTGCCTCTGTCCGCTCATGCCTGAAATTATTTCAGGATGCCGAGGGTTGTCGCTATCCGCACGGCGTCTGCCCTGTTGATGGCGCCGAGTTTGTTGTAAGCGCTGGTTATGACGCTTTTGACCGTGTTCACCGATATATTGTTGGTATTGGCTATTTCCTCGCGGGTGAGCCCTTGCGACAGATTGCCCAGCACCGAAGCCTCCCGCCTCGACAGCTTCTGTTCGGGGGTTTCGGCCGGTGTCACGTTCCTTGAGTACTCGCTTGTCAGGAGCGACAGCCTTTTTGCGAACACGGCCGATTTTCTGTTTATGCTGTCGAGCCAATCGGGGTCGAAGCCGAGGCCCCCGGACTTGCGTATGTGGTCGGTAAGGGCGCGCATGTTGCCAGCGCTCTCCACGAAGGGCGTGATGATGCCGTTGTCGTGCGACATGTCGTAAGCGGCGCAAAGAGCGTTTGCGGCGCTTTTCATATCGCCCGTCTTCATGTGGACCACGGAGTGCATGACGAGGCATTTGAGCACGTTAACCCACCTGCCTTGGCGTTGGTACATTTTTTCGTAGTGGTCGAGGAACGCCAGTGCCTCGTAGTATTTCTCGGATCCTATCAGGTATTCAGCCTGAATTATCTTGTCCCTGCACCCCACGAATGGCGGCCTGTTCATGTCGCGGGTATCCGGCGTGGTGAGCCAGCGCTCCATCCGCGAGAAATCCCCGACTGCGACGTAAAGCCCCGCCATCGCGCAGTCGCGCATCTCGTAGAGCGGGACTATCTCGCGCTCGTTTATATAATCCCTCACGAATTCGACGTGCTCCTTGCACTGCTTGTAGTCTCCCTGCATTATGGCTGCCCTGGAGAGGATTATGTGCGCGTTGCACAGTATGTCATGCTGGCTTGCCTCCATAGCCGCGTATATGGCCTTGTGGGCGTGTTGTTTCACCGCGTTGAAGTCGAAGGTGAAATAACTCGCCTCCGAGGAGAAAAGGTGTTCGAAGCCGCTCCCGCCGCCGTGCGCGATTTTGGAGAAATAAGGAATTGCCTCGTGTATGGCCCGCTCCATGCGTTCAAGCGCCCCAGGCTGGTTGTCGCAGATGTTGAACGAGTCTACGTTCCCAACGTGCAGGTAGGCGGATTTGGCGGGCGAGCCGTCCGGGAAACACTCGTAGGACATTTTGAAATATCTGACATAGTCTGGATCGCAGCGGAGCATATGTATGCCCCCCATCATCCAGTACGCCTCTCCTCTCAAAACCCGCGAGTCGAGGTCGTCCGATCCGGATATCCTCTGCGTCAAGGCGCACAATATCTCGGTCGCCGCTTCCAGCTCCAAGTTGTTTACGAGCATGGTGGCCCTGATAAAATCGGCCAAGGGGTTTTCATGGACGAAATCCTTCGGGAGGGCGTCGAGCTTTTCAAGCAAAAAATTCGCCCTCTCCCTGCTGTAAGCCACGTTGTTCTTGTAGTACTTGGCGATGGATTGGAACAATTGGTCGTGCCGGGCGCATTTTTCAAAGCAGTCGATGGCCTCCAGCTCGTGCCCCGTTTCGAAAAAAACGTCGCCGGCCGCCGACCAGAGCTCGCGTTTCTCGCCCTCGTCCAGAGCTTCCTGTTTTGCGACCAGGAACGCCCGGTACATGTTCTGAAAAGTATATAGGTGGGACGAGCTGTCAAAGGCCACGAAGATATTCGCCGCAACCGCGTCTTCCGTCTCTGCCGGGTTGCTGGCCCCCAGCATTCGGACGAGTTTGCTCGAAAAGCTCTGGACCATCGACAGCTTTACCAGCGTGCGCTGTATGTCCTCGCTGTAGTTTGAGAAAAAATCCCTCTCGAAGAGGGCGTTTATGATGTCGATATTGGTCTGCCCGGGTTCGTATATCCTGTTTGGGTCAAACCTCTGGGCGAACATGTATAACGCCATAGGCCATCCGTCCGCGCGCTTGTTCATTTCTCTGAGCTCGTCTTCGGACAGCCCGAGCCCGCTCATCACGAAAAACAGCTTGGTCTCGGGGAGCGTGAATTTAAGATCGTCGGCGGTTATCTGAAACAGCCCTCCATGCCGCAACCCGGCTAGGCCTATATCCGTTTTCGCGGATGTTATGAGCATCAGGCAGAAATTTTCAAGCTGCGCCTCTATGATGCGCTCGAAAAAAGAGAGTATCTCGCCATTTTTCAGGCGCCCGAAATCATCGACGACGAAAATCAGTCGCGGCCCGTTGTAAATTTCTGCCGCGAATTCCCGCAGAAAGGAGTTGAATTTGATCGCCGTGTCGGGAAAGCCGGATGCGGAAAGTTTGCGCGCCAAGATGGGGAATTCGTCTTGAGCCGCGTTTGTCAGGCTTCTCCAGAAATGATCCGTGATGTCGTCCAGCCTGTTGATGTGAATCCAAATCAGCCGACCATCTGTGTTTTGGGCAAAACACGCGGCCTCGTTGGTTTTGCCGTAGCCTGGGCCTGCCGTCACGGTGACGAGCGGGGTTTGCGCTGCGTGCTCAAACAACGCCTCGACGCGTGGCCTTTCGAGAAATTCGTCTTTTGTTGGTAACGCCGCCCGTCGGCCTTTCATTGGCTCGCACTCCCAGATGGTATTTACCATACTTTACAGTATTATTATAATCACTTTCGTTCAAATGCGTAGTATCATAATTGGCGTAATTTATGAAATATTTTGTTCGCACAGCGGGCGATTAAACCGAATCCCCGCCCGAAGTTTTTGGAGCGCGTTTCAACTCACTCGCGAGGATTCAGCAGAACTATATAGTGCGATTCCACCTTACCGAGTCTTTTCCCCGGAGGTATGATCATCCCAACGGGGGCGTGATAATTGTGATAGACTATGCTGAGGACATAATAGCGTTTGGCCCGGAGGCCGAGCGCGAGATCGAAGAGCTAGAGCGGGAGGGAGCGCTGCCGAAAGAGCTGGACCGTTTCCGCGACCATTACTTGAAGTTTCTCCTCGCGGCGCCCGAGCGCAAGAATATCCTTCTCGACCTCCTGAACACGATGCTTCGCCTCATGGGCTACGAGGGCCTAACCGACATCGAGCCCATGGACCGCGAGTTGTCGCCCCGTTTTGGCGGCGGCAGGGGGATGAGGCTGGACTACCTCGGGAGAACTGCCTCGGGGCGCATAGTGAATCTGGAGTTCCAAAAAGACAGCGGAGGGGATTTCATAAAGCGGGCGCTCTACTGCTCCGGCACGATAATGCATAGGCAGTTGTTGGGCGGTGACCCATACGGCAAAATCTGCCAGACCGTCTTCATCGGGATACTGAACTCCACGCTCTTCAGGCGTGAGAATAACTGGTACTGGGACTTCGTCCTGAAGCATCCGAAGAGCGGCAGGGTGCTGACAGATGACCTGCTTTTGATGTTCGTTGAGATGAACAAGCTGAAGCGGGCGCTCTCGGAGCTTCGCGCGAAGGCGCGGCGTGGCGGGCTGGACAGGGCGGATCTGGCGACGAGGCTTGCGCTGTGGGGTGCTTACGTTACGAACGAGGGGGTTGATATCGTGGCTGAGGCAATGGCGAAAGACGAAATTTTTTCGGAAGTGATGGAAGCAGAGAAAGACTACTGGGGCGAGAGCCGTAATCGCTTCATCCAGATGATGCAGGAGAAACACGAGCGCGACGCGCTGTGGGAACTCGAAAACGCGAGAAAGAAGGGATTGGCAGTAGGACTAGCAGAAGGACTAGCAGAAGGACGGGCAGAAGGGCTGTCTGAAGGACTGGCAGAAGGACGGGCCGAAGGGCTGTCTGAGGGACGGGCAGAAGGTGAAGCCAAGGGCAAGACTGAGGTAGCTTTGAACCTCGTCCGATCTAAGGTTGACATCGACACAATCGCTAAATGGACTGGCTTGTCCGTCGATGAAATAAAGTCCCTGTAGTTAGGCATATTGGCAGGTATCATAGTCATTGCACTTTATAATATACCCTCTGCTCGCGGACGCGGCGGTTTTCTGATCGGTTCTGCCACGCGGCTGGGGCATTTTTTGTGCCCGGCCGCGTGGCGCGCGGTTTTAGCCGGTGATCGCCTTGAGGGCGCCCACAGCGGCTTCGTAATCCGGCTCGTTGGCTTGTTCGCCCACTATCTGGACGTAGCGCACCACGTTTTCGCGGTCTACGATGAATATCGACCGCGCGAGCAGCCTCAGCTCCTTTATCAGAACGCCGTATCCCTCGCCGAAGGACGCGCTCCTGTGGTCCGAAAGGACAGTGACCCTTTCGATGCCGCCGGCCGCGCAAAAACGTTTGATGGCGAAGGGAAGGTCGGCGCTTATGTTCAATATCGCGACGTCTTGCGATACTTTTGAGGCGTCCTGCTCGAACCAGTGCACCTGAATGTCGCACACCGGCGTGTCGAGTGATGGCGTTACGGAAATGACCTTTATCTTGCCGTCGAAGTCCGCCAGCCCCTTCACCGTCATATCCGTGTCGAGAACCGAGAAATCCGGCGCCTTGTCGCCTACCTCGACGCGGTTGCCGACGAGGGTCAGGGGCTTGCCCCGCATTGTGATGATGCCCGTGCGTTCCATAATAAAACCTCCTTTGCAGAGTTTAGAAGAGTATAGCATTTTTCTCGCTGGTTAGCCTTGCGTAATTGTTACGATTTAAAAAATGTGTGTTTTTGTCCTGACCTTTATTGATTTTATTAACCGGCATTTCATGATATATAATTATTGCCGCAAAACGAACTTGAAGGGGATATCTGCATGTTGAAATGCGTATTGTTTGATTTTGACGGGACGATAGGGGATACTCTGCCCTTGTCTATAGAGGCACTTCGCGACATGGTGCGCGAGCTGTCGGGAAGGGTGCCGAGCGACGGCGAGATAACCGCTACCTTCGGCTTGTCGGATGACGCCACTGTCGAGGATCTGTTGCCCGGGCGAAAGGACGAGGGGATGGAGCTGTACCTCAAAAAATTTGCCGAATCCCTCGATGCCTCGCGCCTGAAACCGTTCGACGGCATCACGGGCCTAATCGAAGCGGTGAAAAAAAGCGGGGCGGAGTGCGGTCTGGTAACGGGAAGGGGGGTTCAGTCCCTCGACATAGCGCTCGAAGCGTTTGGCATGGATGGGTGCTTTGAGACGATCGAAGCCGGAAACCCAAAAAGCGCGGACAAATCGGTCAGGATTCGGCGCGTCCTCGCAAAATACGGCGTTTCCCCGGATGACGCGATATATGTCGGAGACACCCCCGGCGACGTAAAATGGTCTCGAGCCGTGCCATGCCGGATAGCGAGCGCGGCGTGGGCCCAGACTGCGGAGGCGGGACCTTTGGAAGAGGCTAACCCGGGCATGGTCTTTCTCTCGGTGCAAGAGCTGATTGACTTCATCGTCCCCCAACTGCCGCCCGCAGCCCGCAGTTCCTAGCCGAGACTATCCCAGAGGGCATAAAAAAAAGCCGCCCGGTCCGAGACCGGGCGGCAAGACATACCAAAAAGAGCGTTTTCTCAGTGCTGTCTCACGTTTTTGACTACGTTGCAGCTCTCCGTGTATATTATCCCGCGCCGTGCCTGGGAGGACATGACGAAGTCGTACAGCTTGTCGGCGCCGGCCAGCTTCTCGGGAGCGATGACGCCCCTTTCGGAGATCAGCCCCTGCGCTATCGCGCGCGCGAATATCGCGCAGGTGAACCCAGTGCAGCGCCCCATGGAATTTACCATCGTCTTCTCGTCGAACTTGTCGCAGAGGTTCCACGTGTGGGTGACGTAATCGCTGCCCTTGTAGCCTTTTACCTCCACCTGCATGACTGTGAGGTCCCTGTCGCCGGACTCCGGCGACATTTTCCACATCGGGAAGAGCAGGTCGCACGCCACGTCCCTCGGGGACACCTCGTGCCCGCCGAGGGTTCTCTTCTCTTCGTCGAACAGCCCCATATCGCGCAGCAGACGCATCTGAGCGACGTGCCCGGGCCAGCGCATCGTCCGTTCTTCCATGTCTTTGGCTTTTATGTTCTTCATCAGCGAGCGCAGCCCGTCGGTTATGAAGGTCTCCAAGACGCCGACCTGAGGGAACTCCTTCTCGTTCAAGTCCCCCATGGCTTCGATGACTGTCGGCTCGAAGTTCTTGACGTATCTGGCGGGGCGCGTGTACTCCTCGATGACGTCCGCGGCCGACCAGGTGATCTGGTAGTTGAATGGTGGCACGGGCTTGTGAGGAATGCCGCCGACGTATATCCTCGCCTCCGCAACTTCGTCAAGCAGCGCGGCACCGCGCCCCATCAGGAAATTCGACATGCCCGGAGCGACGCCTATGTCAGGCACCACCGTGACGCCCTTTTCTTTTGCCAACCCTTCGAGCACGTCGAAGTCCTCCGGCATGAACGAGATGTCGCTGAGGTTTTTGCCGCTGCCTATGACTATTTCCATCATCTTCATGCCGAATTTGCCCGGAACCCCGGCAGTCACGATGTCCGCGTCCTTGATGAGCGAGGGCAGCCCAACCTCGTCGATAGCCGAGCAGACGGCTGTCTTGAGCTTGGGGTTTTTCGCTTTCAACGCCGACAGGGCTTGTTCGTTCAGGTCGACGACGGTCACCTCGAACTCGTCGCTCATGTCGTTCGCTATCACGCTGCCCACCAGCCCAGCGCCTATCTGAACCGCTTTTTTCATTTGAAAACGCCTCCTCTCGAACTGTCTGCAAGAGTTTTAAAATACGGAAATAGCTGAAATAAAACACATCGCTCGGTCAAACGACGCTTATGATACCATAAAAATCATTACAAAAATATATTTCCCAACCAACCTTGACTCTGCGGTTTGGGGAAGCTAAGGAATCGCTGATTTTTATGGCAAACGCGCGTTATCCCCGGCGTGAAGTCTGCCGTAGAGGGAGGGCGAATACGCTCATTGCAGTCAAAAAGTATTTTTCGAGGATGGTATCTGGTTACGCAAACCTCTCGACTGTCTTAGGAATTGTTCAAAAATAAGTTGAACTATTTTAAAGGTGAAATAACATAGTTCCATTCACCGTGTTTGCCGATTCTTCTTATATTAATCGCGTCAAATTCCTCGTCCGTTACCTTT
>JAISQC010000070.1 GCA_031274465.1 Synergistaceae bacterium
GCCTCTGTTCAGCTCTTGTTTCTGAACGCCCTTATGCTCATTCCGATGGAGCGTTTGAACGCGCGGCTGAAATATTGCGGGTCGTTGTAGCCAACCTTTTCCGATATCTCAGCCGCCGACATCGATGTCGCGGTGAGCAGGCGCGTGGCGTGTTTCATGCGAACGCTGGCGAGGTAGTTCCTGAACGTCTCGCCCATCTCCCTGCTGAAAACTGCGCTGAAGTGCGTGGGGGAGACCCGGGCTTCGCGCGCCACCTTTTGCAGCGACAGTGCCGGGTCGGCGTAATTTTGGTCTATGAACTGCTTTGCCGCCAAAGCCAGACTGCGGTGGCGGTTTGCGAGATGGTCCCTCCTGTGCTGTATGACTCGCTCGCAAATTTCCCTGATGGAGGCCTCTAGCTGTTCGGGAGTCCCTATAGCGAAGGCGTTTTCGCCGGGGTGCGACAGCTCCGGCAACACCTCCTCCGGGTCGGCGTCCATGTCGCGCAGTACCCTCGACGCGGTCATCAGTATGTCGATGTAGGCGTAATGAAGGGAAGGGCCTTTCGCCGTGGCCTTCGTCACGGCGCTGGCGCACTCCCTGGCGTCGCTCAGGTTTCCGCATTGCATCAATTCGAGAGCGCGCCCCAACTGCTCGGACAGCTCGGGGCCGGGGAGGGAGGTTTCGTTTCGCACGTTTCTTATGAGGCATGGGGAGGAGGCCCGCGTGAAAAGCGCGTAATTGCAGGCTATCTCGGCCTCCCTGAAGGACCGCGCCGTCTCGTGCATCCGTTCGACGACTCCCCCGATCCCCGCGTAAAGCTTGACTGGCTGGCAGGAAGTGGCGCTGACGCTCCCGCTCAGCGCGCTTGCGGCGGCACTCTCTGTTTCCGCAGCGTCATGGCCCTGAAAGATAATGACGTACTCGTCGCCGGACCTCTTGAGGAAAACGGCCCGCGATTCGCTTGCCTTCCGCGAGAGGATGTCGCTGAACTCCGCTTCCCTGGCCGGGTCGAAATCCCTTGCCTCGGTCTTCAGCGCGCAGACCACATAGCATCTGTCGCCAAGCGGGATGCTGAGATCGGCCGCTTCTGAGAGCATCGCGGAAGGCGGCGCGGTCCCGTCGAGAAGCCTGTTGTAAAACGATGCCCGGCGCGATTCCGCCGTGTCCCCGCCCGCGCTCCCCGGCGATTCGCCGCGGATTTCCCGGCTCAGGTCGAATGCCACCTTATTGACCGCCCTCATCAGCTCCGACGGTATTATCGGCTTCAGCAGGTATTCGGACACGCCGAGGCGGATCGCCTCCTGCGCGTACGCGAAATCGTCGTATCCGCTCAAGATCATTATCTTCGTGCCGGGGAACTCGCTTCGCACGATGCGGGACAGTTCGAGGCCATCCACGAACGGCATCCTTATGTCCGTTATAACTATGTCCGGCTTCATTGCCCGTATGGCGCCGACCGCGACCTCTCCGTCCGGGGCGTCGCCGATGTACTCGAAGCCGGCCGCCTTCCAGTCGATGGTGTCGCGGATGCTCTCCCGTATCGGGGCCTCGTCTTCGACGAGAAATATCTTAAACATTTTCTCCTTCGCTCTCCATGGCTGGGAAAACCATTTTTACCGTAGTGCCCGATGGCGCGCTCTCTATCGATAGGTCGGACCGATCGCCGTAGAATAGCCGCATCCGCTCGCGGACGTTTCGGAGCGCGTAGCCGTGTTCCGCGTATGGGTCGTCTCCGAAGCCGCCCCGCATTTCCGATATGACCTCTTCCAGGCGTTCGGGAGACATCCCGCTGCCGTCATCCCGTATCGTGAAGGCGATCATCCCGCCCGCCATCGAGCCGTTGACCCAAATTTTCCCCCCGCCCCGCTTCGTCTTGAGGCCGTGGTATATCGCGTTTTCGATCAGGGGCTGGAGCGTCAGTTTTATCATCCTGTATCTGGCGATCATCGGGTCGGCCGATATCTCGAAGTCCAGGATGCCAGCATATCTCATCCGCTGGATTATGAGGTAGTTTTTGGCGTGCTCGACCTCCTCGCCTATGGCCACTATCTCCCGCCCTCTGTTCAGCGTCAGCCTGAAAAACCTCGAAAGCGCCACCGCCATCGTCATGACTTCTTCGTGTTTCGACGCCTGCGACATCCATACTATGGAGTCGAGGGTATTATAGAGGAAATGTGGGTTTATCTGGGCTTGAAGGGCGCGGAATTCCGCTTTTTTGAGGTTTTCCTGCTCAAGGGACGAGGCAAGCATCAAATTTTTTATGCGCTCGATCATTATGTTGAAACTGTTGCCGAGGTCCGCTATCTCGTCCGAACGGCGGCTGTTGAAACGAACTTCCATGTCCCCTTGGGCTGCCAGGTGCATCTTGCCCTGAAGCTCCTTTATCGGCTTCGTGACGCGCTCGCTTACGAACGCGTATAAGAGCATGGTGAATATTATGCCGCCGAGCACGCTCGCCGCAGTTATGTATTTTATGCGGTAAGCGCGCTCCATTATGACGTCCAGGCTCGCCTGTCCGATTATCCGAAGGCCCGTCTCGCGGGACTCGAAATATACGAAAAAGAAATTCTCGCCGGAGAGGGGGTGCACGAACTGCCCGCGCGGCGCGCCCGAAGCCCGGCGCCATATCCCGCGCCATTCGGGGGAGGAAGTGAGGCCGGAATTGCCGAACATGAGGCCGGCATTAGCGTCGTAGACGCTGAAAGCTATATCCCCGGAGTCGCTCTGCTCGCGGCAGATCGCGTCGATGCGCGCAGGGTTTATCTCCACTATGGAGACGCCGATGACTTCCTGTCTTATCGAATAGGATATGGGCCGTCCGAGCCCAAGCGAAGATGACGTTTCGGTGAGGGCGCGCGCCTGCCATTCCGATTTATCCCAGTATCCCGATATGTCGCGTCGGTAGAACCTCAAAAGCGCGCCCTCACCCTTTCCGGAACGCAGCCCCTCCAGCGCCGGAATGTCCTTGAACGGGACTCGCAGGCGGAACACCCCCTCGCGCTCGCTTATCCCCAAGCCGTTCATGCCGACCAGGTAAATGTCCTTTATGTCGGGAGTCGAACGCCCCCTCCCGCGATACAGTTGCATGAGGGCGAGTATTTCCTTGGCGGACGAGTAGCTGTCGCCCTGTTCGGTCAGATATCTCTCTGAGGCCATGTAGGACCCTATCTCCAGAAACTGCCCGGCCGCCGATATGACCTGCTCCATCTCGCGCGCCAGGTTCATGATGGCATGGTCGGCCGCCATGACAGTGCTCTCCCATACGGCCTGATAATAGTAGCGATATGATATTATGCCGACCACCAGAAGAGGCAGGAGCATGAGAAAGAAAAATATGACCAGCAGGCGGTTTTTAAAGCTCAGACTATATTTCAATTCACCAGCCGATGTTCGGGAAATGGGGCGGGAAAGCCCCGCCCCATGGGTGCGCCCATTTATCCTATGGCGAGCTTGACGCGGCGCCCGAGAGCGTCAGCCGCGACCATCGCGTCGTAGAGGTCATCCCCGGTCACCGTGAAATTGTGATTGTTCGTGAACGAGCCCTCGCCGACGACGCTGTTTGCGTATTCCCTCAGGCGGGATTCCGAAACCTTGTCGATGTTCAAGTCGGCGAAGGTAACGGGCAGGCCGGCTTTGGCGAGGAATATCGCTGTTTCTTCCACTAGCTCGTCGCTCAGTGAATCGTCGAGGCATATCTGGGTCATCACGCCGAACGAGACCTTCTCGCCGTGCAGATACTCGTGCGTCTCGTGCAGGGAGGGGAGCGAGTTGCCCATTGCGTGCGCGGTCGCAAGGCCGCCCGACTCCCAGCCGATGCCGGACAGGAGCGTCGTTGCCTCCACTACCTTTTCGACTGCGGGGGTGACGGCGTGCACTTTCACCGCCTCGATGGCCGACAGCCCATATTCCATGATGGTCTCGAAGCAGAGCTTCGTCATGGCCATAACCGTGAGGGTCGGGGCGCCGCCGGAGCACGTGATGGCGCGCGAGGCGAAAGAAGCCTCCGCCTCGAACCATGTGGACATGGCGTCGCCGATGCCGGCTACGAAGAGGCGCAGCGGGGCTTTGGCGATTATTTCAGTGTCCACGATTATGTAGTCGGGGTTGCACGGCCAGAGGTCGAAGCCGACGCATACGTGCTCGTCGTCGTACCACACCGTGCATGCGCTCGTCGGCGAATCGTTCGACGCCACGGTCGGGACGATGATGTGCGGCAGGTTCTCGTAGATCGCGGACGCCTTCGCCGTATCGAGCGCCTTGCCCCCTCCTACGCCGATCACCATGTCTGCGCCTTTCGCGATGTCGGCTATGCGGCGGGCCTCGGCTTTGGTGCATTCCCCGTTGAAGTGGACGTCTATGCACTCGACTCCGGCGGCGGCAAGCGATTTTTTAGCCGATTCCCCAACGGCGGCCTTGGTTTTTGCGCCCCACATGACGACGGCCTTCTTGCCCAGCATGGCGGCGTAGGTCCCGATCTCGGAGATGACCCCCCGGCCCTGGATGTACTTGCGCGGCAGTAAAATGGCTTTTTTCATCTGTAATTCCCTCCCATAGGTTTTTTAGTAACAGTTTCGCTTGTAAAGAGAGTTGTTCAGCGACTCCTCAGGAAGACTCGCGAAACGACGCTTCCGCTTCAAGCGCGAACATCCGCAATACCCGCGTGGACTTACATGGCGCGCCCCCCTTCTGTCAATGCGTTATGTGTATTTGGATCCGATTTTTGAAGACACCGATGGTATGATGATAAATTATCATTCTTTGGGCGCGCTGTCAACGAAACCAGCGGCTGAAAGACCAACCCTCCCGCAGCAAGTTTTTCATCATTTGCTCAAAACATCTGTTTTCAGCACCCCTTCTTGATTGTATTATTAGCGGCAAGAGAAATTTAGAAATTGAAAGGGTGTGGGTGACATGAGAAAAACGATGTGCGCGTTCGTGTTCGCGGCGCTTCTTGCGTGCGCCATGCCGGGAGTCTCGCGGGCCGCCATTGGAGAGGAGGATGTGCGGAGCGCATGGGACGAGGTGTCGAGGATAGCGGAGATCGAACCGTTGCCCTTGCTGATAAAGAACGACAGCACTCCCAACGCTTGGGTGACCTCCGGCAAGTCGGTGACGGTCACGACTGGGCTCATGGAGCTGCTGGGGCGGTACGAGGAGATATTCGGCGTATTGTCGCACGAGGCGGGGCACGTAAAACTCAAGCATTACCAATCGGCCGTGACGTCGACGATAGGCGTCGGGATCGCGTCGCTCCTGCTGGGGAAGGTCATAGGTGGGGGAGTCGTGGGGGAAATTGTGGTGGAGGCGGGCTCCAACCTCGCGACCGCCGGGTTGAGCAGGGAAAAAGAGGTGGAGGCGGATGACTTCGCCGTCGATATCGCGTTCAAGGGCGGCGCGGACCCGACAGGGATATACACGGCGCTCGAACGGCTCGCCCTTTACAAAGGCAAGCTGTCCCCGTCCGGCTTCAACTCCCACCCTCCCGATGACAGAAGGCTGCTGCACGTCAAAAATAGGATCCTCGAGACGGACCCCGACGTGGAGTTCCCCTGACCGCCAAATAAGTAGCATTCTAAAGAATTTGACGCTTGACAAGATTTCCCTCTTGTTGTAAATTAAAATCATTATAAATACGTGATTGGGATGTCACGTATTTAAAAACAAGGGAGGAAATTTTAATGAGCACGCAGGAGAATTTGTTGGCTGCGTTCGCCGGCGAGTCGCAGGCGAACAGGAAGTACACGGCTTTTGCCGCCGTCGCGGAAAAAGAGGGGCACAAGGACGCCGCAAGGCTGTTCTTGGCTGCGGCGGAGGCGGAAAACATCCATGCGATATCCGAGCTGAGGCTGGCTGGCAAGCTGGGCGACACGAAGGCGAACCTGAACGCCGCGATAGAGGGCGAGACCTACGAGTTCACCACGATGTACCCGGAGTTCGAGGATGCCGCCAAAAAAGAGGGTAAGGACGCGCCGGTCAGGGCCTTCCAGTTCGCGAAAGACGCCGAGAAGATTCACGCCGCGCTCTACAAGGAAGCCTCTGCCAGCTTGGGAAAGGACACCGGCGAGGCGTACTACCTCTGCCCGACCTGCGGTTTCATCCAGAAGGGCTCCGCGCCCGACACCTGCCCGATCTGCAAGGCCAAAGGCGCCGCGTTCAAGAAATATTAAGGAACATTTGGACATAGCCTCATAGACGCTAATACAATCAAAAAAGACGCGCTGAACTATTTTGCCTCCCCCATTTGGGGAGGCAAAATTTTTGGCCCCCTCAGGCACACCCAAACAGGGTGAACACATAGGTTCGCCCCTACATAATCATTATATAAATACCTATAAAAAATATTTACACCCATCCGGTTGAAATAGATCTCATCTCAAATCGGGCTATGATAGAATCAAGAGGGCGATCACGATAGCTATATTCGGCTACGACTTTCTGCCGGGGGAGTCCGTTTATCAACATGTCTTCAGGCTTTACGACCCGGCGAGCTGGACGCTTCTGACGGACGCCATGGAGATACGGACGCTGGAGCTGGGGAAACTGCCGGGCGCCGGGGAGAGCGGGCGCGAGGAAGCCCTTCTGGGCTGGCTCCGCCTGATCAGGTCGGAGGAAAGCGAGGAGATCGAGATGCTTGCGGCGAGAAGCCCGGAGATGGGCGAGGCTGTGACGATTCTGAAGGAGCTGTCGGCGGACGAGCGGGCGCGCCTGGTATTCGAGGCGAGGGAGAAGGCCCGCATGGACGAGCTGGCCAGGCTGTACGGGGCAAGGGCCGAGGGCGAAGCAAAAGGCAGGGCCGAAGGTTTGGCCGAGGGCATGAACAAAGGCAGGGCCGAAGGTTTAGCCGAAGGCATGAACAAAGGCAAGGCTGAAATGGCAAAATCGATGGCCAAGGCACTGCTCTCGAAGAACATTCCCCCCGAGGTCATCGCGGAAAGCTCTGGGCTTTCGCTGAATGAAATAGAGGCGCTGTCACGCAGTGACTGAGGGAGTGCTTTCACCTTAGAAGCACCCCCACCACCGCACAT
>JAISQC010000082.1 GCA_031274465.1 Synergistaceae bacterium
AACATGCTCTCGCCGGGGCCGGAAAACTGCCGCATGATACGCCACGGCACGCCGGTCATCACCGACGCCGAGCTGCTGAAGCTCCGCAACATCGACGAGCGCGGCTTCAAATGCGTCACTCTGCCAATGCTCTTCAACAGCAGGCTCTCCGACGGCCTCAAAAAATCCCTCGACAACCTCTTCTTCGCTGCCGACATCGCCGTGTCCGGCGGGTACAACCTGATAATATTGTCAGACAGGGGCGCCGACGAGAACAGGATACCGATACCGGCGCTTCTTGCGACCGGCGGTTTGCACCATCACCTCATCCGCAGGAAGACCCGCCCGAAAGCCAGCATAATAATCGAAAGCGGGGAGCCGAGGGAAGTGCACCATATTGCCGCGCTGATAGGCTACGGGGCGGACGCGGTCAACCCCTACCTGTCGTTTAGGATAATACGCGACATGGTTTCGCGGGGCGCGGTCAAGCTGGGCGAGGCGCAGTCGATCGGCAACTACGTCCGAGCCCTGACGAAAGGCATCGTCAAGGTCATCTCGAAGATGGGCATATCGACGGTCCGCAGCTACCAAGGCGCCCAGATATTCGAGGCGCTGGGCGTGAGCGAGCAGGTGGTCGGCGAGTATTTTGCCGGCACGACCACCCGCATCGGAGGCGTCACGCTTAAGGAGATAGAGGGCGAGAGCCGCGCCCGGCACGAGAAGGCGTTCGATTCCATCAGGATCGGGGAACCGCTCGATTCCGGCGGTGAGATGAAATGGCGGCGCGACGGTGAGTACCACCTCTTCAACCCGGAAAGCATCCATTACCTCCAGCAGGCGTGCCGCAAGGGCGACTACGAGCTGTTCAAAAAATATTCGGCTAAGGTCTCGAGCCGTTCGGATACCCTGAAAAACATACGCAGCCTTCTCAATATCGTGACCAGGGGCAAGCCAATTCAGATCGATTCCGTCGAGCCGGTCGAGAACATAGTCAGGCGCTTCAAGACGGGCGCGATGTCGTACGGCTCGATCAGCCCCGAGGCTCACGAGTGCATAGCGATAGCGATGAACCGGCTGCGCGGGAAGAGCAACAGCGGCGAGGGCGGCGAGATACCGGAGAGGTGGGAGAAGCGCGGCGACGGGCTTGACTCTTCGAGCGCCATAAAGCAGGTGGCGTCCGCCCGTTTCGGCGTGACCATAGCCTACCTGAACAACGCGGTCGAGATACAGATAAAGATGGCTCAGGGCGCCAAGCCGGGAGAAGGCGGGCATCTGCCCGGATCGAAGGTTTACCCGTGGATAGCCCGGGCGCGGAACTCCACCCCTGGGGTGGCCTTGATCTCGCCGCCGCCGCACCACGACATATATTCGATAGAGGACCTGGCGCAGCTCATCCACGACCTCAAAAACGCCAACAGGCGCGCCCGCATCAGCGTAAAGCTCGTCTCCGAGGCTGGCGTTGGCACGATAGCCGTCGGAGTGGCGAAGGGGCTGGCCGACGTGATAACGATAAGCGGCTACGACGGGGGGACCGGGGCGGCGCCGCGAGGCAGCATCAGGCACACAGGCTTGCCGTGGGAGCTGGGGCTGGCCGAGGCGCACCAGACCCTGCTGCTGAACAACTTCAGGAACCGCGTTACGCTTGAGACGGACGGCAAGCTGCTCACGGGGCGCGACATCGTGATAGCGGCGCTCCTCGGGGCCGAGGAATTCGGGTTTGCGTCGTCAGTGCTGGTGGCGCTTGGCTGCGACATGATGAGGGTCTGCAACCTCGACACCTGCCCGGTCGGAATCGCTACGCAAAACCCGCTCTTGAGGAAAAAGTTCGCCGGGAAGCCGGAATACGTCGAGAACTTCATGCGCTTTCTGGCCATGGAGGTGCGCGAATGGATGGCAATGGTCGGCGCGCATACCTTCAACGAGCTCATAGGCCACGTGGAGCTCCTTCGCGTGAAGCACAAGATAAACAGCGAAAAGGCCCGCACCGTAGACTTGTCCGGCCTGTTGTCTCAGCCCTCGTCGATAGAGAGGAAGGAGGACCGTTATTTCCACTTCCCTCAGGAACACATGCTGCAAAGGTCGCTCGACAGGAACACGCTGATCCCCCTCTGCATGCCGAGGCTTGAGAACGGCGAGAAGGTATCCTCACGCTTTGCGGTAAACAACACGAACCGGACTGTCGGCGCAATGCTCTCCGGCGAGATAACGCGGCGCTACGGGATAAACGGCCTGCCAGACGGCACGGTGCGGCTTGCGTTCGACGGGTCAGCCGGGCAGAGCTTCGGGGCGTTCCTCGCGCGCGGCGTGACGCTCGAGCTGCGCGGCCAGGCCAACGACCACGTGGGCAAGGGGCTGTCGGGTGGAACGATAATCGTCATGCCGCCCGACGGGTGGGCGCCGGAGGCCGGTGAAAACGTGATAATCGGAAACGTCGCCCTTTATGGCGCGACATCCGGCGAGGCATACATCAGGGGAGTGGCGGGGGAGCGTTTCTGCGTCCGCAACAGCGGCGCCTCTGCGGTCGTGGAGGGGGTAGGCGACCACGGGTGCGAGTATATGACGAGCGGGGTTGTTGCCATATTGGGGCCGACGGGCAAAAACTTCGGCGCCGGGATGTCCGGGGGGATAGCGTATGTGTACGATCCCGACGGAAAACTTAGCGGAAATTGCAACGCCGGGCCTTCCAGCCTGGCAAAACCGAACGGGGAGGATGCGAAAACTTTGAAGAGCATGATAGAACGCCATTGCAGCCACACCGGCAGCCCTATAGCCCGCGCGATACTGGACGATTTTGAAAAAAAACTCGAGTCGTTCGTCAAGGTCATCCCCGACTCTTACCAGAAGGTGCTAGACGCCATGCAAAACGCGCGCGACATCGGAGTCGCCGAAGAGGACATCCCCCTTTACGCTTTCAACGAGGCGAGAAACGGCAGGCCGGAGGAAAAGAAGGACTAAAATCGTGGGCGGGCTGGGCTTAATTTTACTTTTTTGAATTTGGATGACGCAAAGGGAGTGCGAATCATGGGAAAACCGACTGGTTTTATGGAATACGAGAGGGTCGAAGTCGAATATCGCCCCGTGGGCGAGAGGATAAGGGATTATTCGGATTTCACGGTTCCGACGGACATCGAGACGATAACGCGCCAGAGCGCCCGCTGCATGG
>JAISQC010000078.1 GCA_031274465.1 Synergistaceae bacterium
CCTCCCGCAGAGAGCGCGTATGCCGTGGAGCCGGTCGGGGTCGCGGCGATTATGCCGTCGGCCTGAATGCTGTAAAGCTTCCCGTTTCCCATATGGACCGAGAGGGCTATCGGCCTGGAGACGAAACTTTTCACCACCATTATCTCGTTGAGCGCCCAGACGCATTGGACGCATCTTCCGTCGCGGACGATCTCGCCCTTTAGCGGGATTCTGGGGAACGTGGAGCAATCGCACTCCAAGATTTTCCGCATGTCCCGCACAGCCGACTGCGCATCGCCGGAAGCAAGAAAACCCAGGTGCCCAGTGTTTATGCCGTAGAGCGGGAAGCCGCGCCCCATTATCGTCTTCGATGTGAGCAAAAACGTCCCATCACCGCCTATCGATACCGCCAAATCGAGCGCGCCGTGATCGTCGCCAGCGTCCCCTTCGACGAATTCGACGTCGCGCCCGCGATATTCGGCGGACTTTATGGCGCTGGCTACTGCTGCGCTCGCCTCAAGCTTGCTGTTGAAAAAAAGGCCTATTCGCATTGCGGGAGATCACCTCAGGCGAGAGTGGGCTTCGCCCACCAGATCGGCGAAATCTAAATCGCCTTGGCTGTCAGCGCCGCAGTCCTCCGGCGCGAGGAGGAAAATGAACTCGATATTCCCCTCGCCTCCGAGGATCGGGGAGTACGTCGCTCCTCTCACTGCAAGGCCGCAGGAAGCATTCGCAAATTCAGCGACTCCGGCGAGGGCTTCCAAATGAAGCGACGGGTCGCGGACCACCCCTCGCCCTACGCGGCCCCTCCCAACCTCGAACTGCGGCTTTACAAGCGCTATTATGGAACCGCTGTCGCTCATCAGGCGCCGCAAGTTCGGCAGAAGCGACCTCAGAGATATGAACGACGCGTCAACTGTCACAAGCGAAGACACCCATCCTATGTCGCCCGGCGTCACATACCTCGCGTTGGTGCGCTCCATGACCTTCACCCTCGGGTCGTTGCGAAGCTTCCACGCCAGTTGCCCGTAACCGACGTCAATGGCGGCGACTCGCGCGGCGCCGTATTCCAGCAGCGCATGGGTGAAACCGCCGGTCGATGCGCCTATGTCGGCGCAGTCCCAACCCTTCGGGTCCACGCCCCAAAATCCAAGCGCCTTGACGAGTTTCCGCGCCCCTCTGCCAACCCAGCGTTTTTCCCCGGCGCCGGCGACCTCTATCGAGGCCTCGGAATCCGTCATGGACGACGGTTTGTCGCGAGTCATGCCAGCAACGGCCACGCAGCCACCCCTGATCAATTCCCCGGCTTCCCCTCTGGACGACGCCAAACCGCGCCTTACCAGTATTTTATCCAGCCTTTCCAGCGATCGCCCTGCCATAAAAATCCTCTGCCAGCGACAAAATGCCCCGGGCGGTTATCCCCTGCCCTTCGAGCTGTTCGGCTCGGGTCGCGTGAGCGATGTACTTCGCCTCGACGCCCAAAACGCGCGCCTCGCATAAATATCCGTGCGTCGCGGCCCGCGCCGCCACCGCCTCCCCAACCCCGCCGCAGGCGTAGCCGTCTTCGGCGACGACCACGAGCGAGTGCGAGGACAGCAAGCCGTCTATAGTCTCCCAGTCGATTGGCGACGCGAACCGCAGATCAGCCACCGTCGGATTGGGGATGCCGTTTTCCGCGCACGCGTCAGCGGCCGCGAGCGCGAGCGGGACAGTGGCGCCGATTCCAAGCAGGCACAGGCCGCTGCCCTCCCTGAGCACATCCGCCTTCAGCCACGGGGCGGGCTTGCCCCCTATGGCGCCCCGCGAAACCGCATCCGGCGCGGCGCCCTTGGGATAGCGGATCAAGACGGGGATATTCTTCTCGAGCCAAGACGACATCATGAACCGGAGGTCAACCGCGTCGCGCGGAGCGCACACGACAAGCCCCGGGACGCTCTTGCCCCACGCCATGTCGAGCAGCCCCTGATGCGTCTCCCCGTCCTCCCCGTTCAGGCCGGAGCGGTCCACCGCGACTAGCACCGGCATCCGCTGCATGCATACGTCGTGGACGAGCTGGTCCATAGCCCTCTGCAGGAACGTCGAATACACGCAGGCCACCGGCCTCATTCCTCCGGCGGCGAGCCCGGCGGCATAGGTGAGCATGTGCCCCTCCGCTATGCCCACGTCGAAATATCTGTCGGGATAAGCCGACCTGAAATTTCTGAGCCTCGTCCCGTCCTCCATGGCGGCGGTTAGCGCCACCACCCTTTCGTCAAGGCCGGCGAGCCTGACGATGCTGTCCGAAACGGCCTGGCTCCAATCGGACGAGCGCGCCTCTTGCGAGGGCTGGCTCTTTGCCGCGCTGTCTATGACGGTGCCTGAGCCGATTCCGTGAAAGAACGACGGGCGCCTTTCCGCCTCGGCGAACCCCTTGCCCTTCTTCGTGACCACATGTATGAGAAGCGGCCTCGGGTATTGCTTGGAAAGCTCGAATATCTCCTCCAGCTCGTGCACCTTATGGCCGTCGAATGGCCCCCAGTAGCTGATCCCCATCGCTTCGAACGCGTTCGTCGGCAGAAGCAGGGATTTCAGCTTTGTCTTTATTCTGGCCAGCGTATTCTCCGCCCGGCGGCCGTCTCCAATCGCCCGGCACTGGTCTTTGACGAACTGTTTCAGCTTTTTATAAGGAGCGCTCACCGACAGCTTCGCGAGGTGCTCCGCCATGCCGCCGACCCTTGGGCTGATCGACATCTCGTTGTCGTTCAGTATCACGGTTATCTTGGTGTCGCACGCGGAGATATTGTTAAGGGCCTCGAAGGCGAGCCCGTTCAACAGCGCCCCGTCGCCTATGACGGCAAGAACCTCGTGCCCCAGCCCCCGCAGGTCCCGCGCTTTTGCGAAACCCAGCGCGGCCGATATTGAAGTGCTGCTGTGCCCTACGTCAAAAGCGTCGTATTTGCTCTCCATCCGGCGGGGGAAACCGGATATGCCGCCCTTTTGCCTGAGCGTGTGAAACCTTTCTAGGCGATCCGTCAGGATTTTATACGCATACGTCTGATGGCCCACGTCGAAGACGATCTTGTCGCGCTCGGGGTCGAAAGAACGGAGAAGCGCAACGCACAGCTCGACGGCGCCTAGCGACCCGCCGAGGTGCCCCCCGTTCTTCAGCGTCACGCTTATGATGAGGTCGCGTATCTCCCGGCACAGCCTGCTTATCTCGTCCGGCCCCAGCA
>JAISQC010000205.1 GCA_031274465.1 Synergistaceae bacterium
GCTATGCCCTTGACGCTGCCGTTCAGCAGTGCCTCGGTCAGCGGGCGGTCCGCCGCTAAATGCAGATAGGTGTACAGCGTGAGGTTGGGGCGCATAAACTGGTACTCCTCTTTCAAGGGCTCCTTCACTTTGACGATCATGCCGCAGGTTTGCCAGACGTCCCTAGCAGTTGGCATGATCTTTGCTCCGGCCTCCTGATAAGCGGCGTCGGTGAACCCCGCCCCGTCGCCCGCGCCCGCTTCTACATACACGTCGTGCCCGTGAGCGATATACTCCCGCGCGTTGTCAGGCGTCAATCCAACGCGATACTCTTTTTTCTTGATCTCCTTCACCGTCCCGATTCTCATGACGCATCCTCCCGTCCATATTTTGTTTTGTTGAGCCTTAAATGGCAGAAACCATGTATAGCCGCGCAAAAGACGATAAACATCAAGGATGTATTTATTATATTGTAGATGTATATATTGCACAACATATAATCCGCACTCGGCCGGTTAATGCCGGTTAATGCCGTGCAAGGCAAGTTGCCTTTGTCCTCTTCCCGAAACAGTATGCGCGGATAGCAACAATGTTGTACAATATCAGCAATGTCAAGCAATCAGGCAGAGAGGCGAATCCATGGTGAAACAATGACATCCAGAAATTAGAATAGACAGTGATTTTAGGCTGAGTGACGGCATAAGCTGCGGCGTGCGGCTGCAGTGTGAAAATTGATTTTTAGAGTTTTCTTATGAAATGCTTTCTGAAAGGGAGATATGGAGCATTGAAAGATATCGACGGAATGAAGTGCGTGCTTGAGAAAAAAACCCACTCGGAGCTGATCGAATTGCTTCTGCGGATGGCTGGGATTTATCCTGATGTCAAACGATTTATCCGCGAGAACGAAGCCATTGCGTCCGGAAAGACGAATGCGCTTGTGGACTCTCTTCGACGTGAGATCGTCAAAGTGGCATCTCAGCCTGCATGGAGCAACCATTGGAACGACGAGCGCAATCTTCCCGACTACTCGCATTTGAAAGAGAGTTTTGAGTCGTTGCTTGCAAATGGATATCATGACGAACTTATCGATTTGGGCGAAGAGTTGTGGGAGTGCGGTAACGAGCAGATAGAGCAATCCGATGACGAAGGCGAGACTCAAAGCGATATCGCCGAGTGCATTGAGATTGTCGTAGGTGCGTTGCTTGGTTCGTCCATGCCGCCTCACGAGCAAATCGTATGGTACATTGACAAGGATTTGCGCGACGAATACGGCTTGCTGTATGGATGCGGCGATTTTCTGAAATCTGAGGCATATGGGCCTGATGTATGGGCAAAAGTTGCGGAATGTTTAGATGAGCGCCTCAAATCCACTAAAGCGAAGAGTGGCGGCCCGTATTCGGAGACATGGATGAGGGAAAAGACCGTAAGATGGCTTATCGAAGCTTATCGGGCGGCGAACCTCGACGGGCGCGTAATACCGTTGCTGGAACGCGAGACAGAGTCTACAGCGCTTTATAAAACTCTGGTAGAGATGCTATTGCAGCGCGGAGAGAGGGAACGAGCCAAAAAATGGGCGATTGAAGGATATAAGAATACTGTCGAGAACTTAAGAGGAGTAGCTGGCGACCTGCACGAATTGCTTCGCGAAATGGCGATCGATGAGGGCAAATTCGATCTTGCCGTCTCCTATCGCGTCGATGATTTTCTGGATGGGCCTTCCGAAAAGACATATTCTGAACTCCGCGAAGATTCGCAAAAAGCTGGCTGTTGGGACGCCGTTCGCGAAGCCGCACTGTCGTATCTTGAAACCGGCGCATTCGTCCGCAAGTCGACGGGGGCGGCGCCGCAACTGCCACAGACGGATGTCGGCGGACTGAGGAAAAAATGCGCTGTCCGAAGGAATGTTTCACCCGACCTAGCGACGATGATAGACGTGGCCATCCTCGAAAAGCGGTTGGATGACGTCGTTCTGCTTTACAGAAGTTATCAGAAGGCACGCGATTCGTCGTTTGCTTCACACGGCAGGCAAGAAGCGGTGGCGGACGCTGTAAGGCGATCTCATCCAGATGTGGCGATTGAGATATGGAAGTCGATTGTCGATGCGTTCATTGCGCAGGTAAAACCCGACGCGTACAGGTCTGCAAAGCCGTTTTTGAATAAGATCCATCAAATTTGCGAGAAAGAGAACCGACTGGACGACTGGCGTAAGATGATCTCGGAATTGCGCGCCGCCCACAAGGCGAAAAGGCGTCTTATGGAGGTTCTGAACGAGTTGCCCTGATTCGATGGGGGATGACCTTATCGCGGGCGATTTGCCGGAACGAGGCGCCTTACGCCAGAAAACAGCTCGCGCGGCGTCGTGGGGCGAAGGGGTGCATTTCAGGGGGCGACTGCGAGCAGATGTCCATCGCTTTTGGGCATCTGGGCTGGAAGCGGCAGCCGGGCGGAAGGTCTATCAGGCTTGGCGGTTCTCCGCGGATGAGCTCGCGGGCCGCGCCGCCGGGCGCGCGTGATTTTCGGGGGGAGAGCGGCGGCGAAGAATCCATCAGCGCCTTGGTGTACGGATGCGCGGGAGAGTGGAACACTTCCTCGGCTGGGCCCTCCTCCATGATGCGGCCCATGTAAAGCACTATTATCCGGTCGCTCATAGCCCGAACCAGGTTGAGGTCGTGGGATATGAACACGTAAGTAAGCCCCATATCCCTCTGCAGGTCCAGCAGCACGTTCACGATCTGAGCCTGTACGGAGACGTCGAGCGCGGAGGTAGGCTCGTCGAGCAGCATTATTTCAGGAGACAGCAAGAGCGCCCTCGCGATGCAAGCCCTCTGCTGCTGGCCCCCCGATAACTGGTGCGGATAGCGGGGCATCAGGTCGCGCCCCAGGTTTACCGACGAGGCTGTTTTTTCCACAATTTCCATCGCGGCATCCCTGCCATATCCGTGAAGCGCGAGCGGCCTCAGGAGCGATTGGAGTATGGTGGCGCGGGGATTGAGCGACGCCTGCGGGCTCTGGAACACCACCCCGATCTTGCGCCTCAGGGCTTTGCGTTCCGCGCCTCTTATTTCGAAAGGGTTCAGCCCGCCGATCGAGACGCCGCCCTCCGTCGGCGCCTCGAGGCCCAGCATGACCCTCGCGAGAGTTGTCTTGCCGCACCCGGACTCGCCGACTATGCCCACCGTCTCGCCTCCTGTGACATCGAACGTCAGGCCGTCGAGCGCCTTGATCGGTTTTGCCCCTCTTGAGAAAAGCCCCGCCCTTATCCAGAAGAATTTTTTGAGGCTCCGTACGCTGATCAGCTCGCCGCTCAAGGTTCTCCATCCCCGCTGAAAAGCGCGCACGACACCAGATGCCGGGCGCCCATTTCTATCATGCGGCCCTCCCACTTCTCGCATCGCCCGAACGCCTCTTCGCACCGCTCCCTGAACGCGCAGCCCTCGATTGGGGCCGACATGTCAGGGACGCTGCCCTGGATCACTTCGAGGCGGCGTTCGCCCTTTGGCATGTTGGGAAGGGCTTTCATCAGTTTTTGGGTATAAGGGTGGAGCGGAGATTCGAAGATGGCCTCCACATCGCCTACTTCCATCAGCTTTCCAGCGTACATCACGCCAACCCTGTCGGCCATGTCCGCCACTATTCCGAAATCGTGGGTTATGAGCAATATGGAGGTCTGGTGCGTGCGCCTGAGCTCGCGGATAAGGTCGAGGATCTGCGACTGTATTGTCACGTCGAGGGCGGTGGTCGGCTCGTCGGCGATCAAAAGGCTGGGGCGTCTGGATATCATCATGGCGATCATCACCCTCTGCCTCATTCCGCCGGAAAGCTCGTGCGGATAGCTCGACGTGCGCCTGGCTGGGTCGGGTATCATGACCTCTCCGAGCAGCCCTTCGGTCATCGACAGCGCGGCCGAACTGTCGATGCCGTCGCACCTGATCGCCTCGCCGATCTGGTATCCTGCGGTCCAGAGCGGGTTGAGGGAGTCGAGCGGGTTCTGGAATATCATGCCTATCCTGCTTCCCCTGTACGATGTCATTTCGCTCCAGGGCAGCGCCAGCAAGTCGCAGCCGTCGAAAAAAACTTGCCCGCCCAGCGTCGTCTTTTTCTCGTCGAGCAGCCTCGCGATGGCGTGGGCGGTCGTTGATTTCCCGCAGCCTGACTCGCCTACGAGGGAAAAAACCTCCGATTTGCTTATAGAAAACGATATCCCCCCTACCGCGTGGATGTCTTTCGGCGTTCCCCGATAGCGGACGCTCAAGTTCTTCACGCGAAGCAGCTCTTCGCTGTGGGAGTCCCAGCTGACTGCGTTCATAGCTTTATGCGGGGGTCTATCAGCTCCCGCAGCCCTTCGCCCAGAAAATTGAATCCGACTACGAGAACGACTATCGCGACGCCAGGGAACACGGACAGCCATGACGCGTCTTCTATGTAGCTTATCCCTTCCGACAGCATCACCCCCCAGTCAGGGGTCGGCGGCTGCGCCCCGAGGCCGAGAAAGCCTAGGGCGGTTGTGGACATTATGGCGGAGGGCAGGGACAGCGTGGCGAGGACTATTATCGAAGGCGCCACGTTTGGCAGGATGTAGCGGACGAGAATCGACAGACCGCTCTCGCCGATGCTCTCTGCGGCCTCGATGTACGGCAGCTCCTTCAAGGACAGCGTCTTCGCCCGCACGACCCGCGTGAACTGCGCCCAGCTCACGACCGCTATCGAGACGGCCACGTTGTTCACGCTGGGGCCGAGGACTGTCACTATCGCCATGGCGAGTATTACGGGCGGCATGGCCCACGTAAGGTCGGTCACGAACAAGATGGCCCTCTCGACATATCCGCCCAGATAGCCCGAAATGAGGCCCAAAGTCACTCCTATCAGGCTCTCTATCGCCACTGCGATGAACCCGACCCTGAGGGCTATCCGGGCGCCAAACAGCACCCTCGTGAACAGGTCCCTGCCATACTGGTCCGTTCCAAGCCAGTTTGCCCTGCTCGGCGATTTCAAAACCTCCGACATGTTTATCGCGTCGAATTCGTAGCCGGTGGCGTGTCCGGCGAGCGCCGCGCCAAGCGCGACCAGCGCGATCACCGCGAAGCCTGTGGCGAAGGATGGGTTTTTGAACATGGCGATGAAAAATGCGCGCGATTGCGGATCGTCGCCTTTCAGCTCTTGACAGCCCCCTTTATCCTAGGGTCGAGAAGCGAGAGGACTATGTCACCTACGGTGCTGCAAACGACGGTCAGTACAGCTATCACGAATATTATCCCCTGAATGACCGGATAATCCTGCTGCGCGACCGAGCGCCACAGGAGCCTCCCCATGCCGGGCCACGAGAAGACGGTCTCCACGACGACCGACCCTCCTATCAGCCAAGGGAGCGTGAGGAAGAACATGACGCTGACCGGCACCATGGAGTTGCGCAGGATGTGGCGGAGCAATATCAGCCGCTCTCTGAGCCCTTTGGCCCTTGCCGTGGTGACGTGCTTTTCCGCCATTGTTTCGACCACTTCCGACCGTGTCAGCCTCATTGTGTCGGCTATCAGGGGAAGCGCTATGCTCAAGACGGGGAGGACGAGCGACTGCAGGCCGCTGTAGCCGCTGACCGGAAACAGCCTGAGTTTCACGCTGAACAGCAGAATCAGCAATATGCCCAGCCAGAAGCTGGGGATGGCCCTCAAGATGACGGCAGACTGGACGCATATCCGATCAAACAGAGAATCCCTGTATACGCCCGCGATCAGCCCCAGCGGAATGGCGGCGAGATATTGCACGGCGAGCGCCAGAAACGTGAGAAGCAGGGTGTATGGCAGACGGCCGAGTATCATCTTTGCCACGTCCTGCGACGTCATTATGGAAACACCCATATTGCCGGTTGCGAGGTTTCGAAGCCAGTAAAGGTATTGTATGGCGGGCGGCTTGTCCAGCCCCCAAGCGACCCGCATCATCTCTATGCGGTTTTTTGAAATCCGATTGCCGCCGAGCAGCTCGATGGCGTCGCCGGGCATCATCTGCAGTATCGAGAACAAAATCGCGGTAACGGACAGCACGACCAACGCCCCGTAAAGCGCCCGCCTCAGGACGAAGGCGAAAAATCCGTTCATCGGCCGCCACGCCCCGCAGGGTTGTCCTCTTCGCGCTTTCCGCGCGAAAGGTAAGCTATTCGGCCTATGTCGTTTATCGTCATGGAATCGCCTTTGAAGGAAATTACGACATCGGCGCCGTCCGCTGCGTAAAAGACCTCTTCACCGGAATCTGGGTCGCTTCCGGCGTAATCGGCGTGAACGCCGCGCTTGAACCCCCGGAGTTTTCCAACTAGACGGATGCCCTCTCCTTCTGGGCATACGCCGCAAATCAGTTCTTCGTCCAAAGCCGACGCGTAGTGGCCTGAGATTTTTTCCAAGGCGCAGGTCGCGGTCCGCGCTTTTGCAGCCGGGGAATAAACGTCTTCGAGCAGGATATGGGCGAGGCGGCCGAACAGCGCGTTAAAATCGTCCACATCCTCGGCATCGGCGTTGCAAAGCAGGATTATGGCGGCGTTGCCCCCGTCCGGCAGGTCGGTGAATCTCGAAAACCGCGAGGTGTAGCTGGGCGTGCTTCCCGTGTGCCAAATTTCCCGCAATCCGCCCCTTTCCCCTATGAAAAAGCCGAATCCCGCACCGGTCTGCCTGCCATCCGGCAGGATCAGCGGCGAAAAAGCCTGTTGTTGCTCCGATTCCGAGACCACTGTCTTTTTCAAAAGGGCCATGTGCCACTTGTAGAGGTCGCGCGCCGTGGTGCAGAGGTTTCCGTCCGCCCAGCCAACCGATATCCTGTTGAACGGCGAGGCCTCGAACGCGCCGTTCGGCACGCAGTATCCCACAGCCGCGCCCTTTGGGAGTTCTCCTGAATTCAGAAAGACCGAATCCGACATTCCGGCGGGCGCCAGCAACTCTTCCCTCGCGAAGTCGGCAAACGGGCGTCTCGCTATTTTTTCTATGATCTTCCCGAGCAGCACGTAGCCGGAGTTGCTGTACAGGTGTTCGCCGCCTGGGGCGAATTTCAGCTCGCGGAACGAAGAGATGGCAGACATCGCTGACTCGTCGCCGTCGGCTGCGGGGGCGTAGCAGTATTTATCGATGAAATCGCGGTCGAAGTAATCGGGTATCCCGGAGCTGTGATTCATCATGCTGCGTACTGTGACAGACTCCTTCCAGCCCGGAAGCTCCGGGAAATACCCCGATATTTTTTCGTCCAGGCCGAGAAGCCCGCGCGACGCTAGCTTCAATGCTGCGGCGGCGGCAAACTGCTTGGTTATCGACGCCGCCATGTACTTCGTGTCAGTTGTCGCCGGCGTTTTTTTGTCCGCGTCGCTATGCCCGTACGCTTTTTCGTGCACGAAGCCATCCCGCGCCATCAAAAGTGACGCCCCTGGCATCCTGCCGCTTGCGACGTATTCCCCGACTGCGCGGTCAGCGCGATACGAAACCGGGTTCATCGAACGATCGATGATCGGGCGCCTCTTCAATCCCTGGCGGCGTCGTTCAGGAACGTAAACAGAGGCGTGATGACGACGCCTTTCAGTTCTTTTCTGTATGCCGTGTACTCCATATTGGAGACGAGAGGGACCACTATGCCCTTTTCCATGATCGCCCTCTCGGCAAGCGCATACGCTTTGGCTCTCACCTCAGGGTCGGGGTTCTCCCGCCCGGCCTCTATGAGCTTGTCGATATCATCGTAATTGAAATACCCTGAATCGGTGTGGGCGATCCAAGTCAGCATGTCGCCGTCGGGCCAAGAGTAGTGGCGCATCGATATCTCATTTTTCCTGTCGCGGGCTGTCTGTTTGACGTACTGATCCTCGAACTCGCGGATATTGAGGTTTATCCCGACTTTTTTCAGCTGCGCCTGAATGACTGGGGCCATTTTCTTGAGCGTCGGCATGTCGAATGGAACTAGGAACGAAAAGTCGAGCTTTTCGTCGCCCTTTGCTCGGATTCCGTCTGAGCCGGTTTTGTAGCCTGCCTCGTCGAGAAGCCGCGCCGCCTCCGCCTGATCGTAAGAGTAGTTTTCAGCGGCTTCGTCCTCGAACTCCTTGCTGAAGCCTATCATGGTCGGGGATAATATCCCGTAACGCTCCTCGGCTGTCCCGGCAAGCGCCGCGATCAGCTCTTTTCTGTCTATGGCGCGCAGGACCGCCAGCCTCACGTTCAGGTCCGTCAGCCCTTTTGCCTCTGGTTGGATGTAGAGCAAGTCAGCGCCGGTTTGCAGCTTGGTGATCAACTCGACGTTTGCGTCTTTTTTCAGCGCCTCGACGTTTTCGCCGGGAACGTTGTAGATGATGTCCACATCGCCCGCCTGCAACTCCTTGATGCGGGTGAAGTTGTCGGGGATGAAGCGCACCGTGACCGAATCGATCCCGAGCGGCCCCTTATTTTTGACCATCGGGTTGAACGTCTTGAAGTTTTCGTTGGGGACTATCCTCAAATGGGAACCCTGAACCCACTCGTCGACCTTGAACGGCCCGAACGTCGCTATATCGCTTTTTGCCGCTTCGTCGCCCTTCTCGGCGGCGTCCGCCACGTCCACTATGCCGCCATAGCCCGTTGATATGCTCACCATCGCCGGGACCGGCGACGAATTGCAGGCGAATATCACGTTGTCGCCCTCGACCCTTATGGATTCGACGGCGGCCAGGTCGTCGGCGTATGGGCTTATCTTGAGGTATCTTTCGAACGAAGCTTTGACAGCCTCCGGCGTGAGAGGCGCGCCGTTCGAGAATTTCCTGCCGTCGCTCGGCACCGTGAAAACAAGCTCGTTTTTGTCATTGATCTCCCACGCCGACGCGGTGGCCGGAACAAACGCGTTGGTGCTCGGGTCGAGATGGAAGAGCGGCTCGTAGATGAGTTCGTGGGGGAGGTACTCCCAGTTTATCTGCTGGACGTCCGTTCCCTGCATCTCCTCCGGAGTGGCCAGCACGATGTCTATCGCGTATGCCGGAACCGTCGCCGAAATCACGGCAAATGACATCGACAAGGCGATGAGCGCTTTTGAGGCTGATTTTTTAAAAGTACGTATCAACACGATAAATCCCCTCCAACAATTTAATTTGGCCGCCTTCGAGACGCCCCTGCGGTCAATCTTTCGAGACGTCGTTCACGAAAATCATCTTGAGAGGGGTCAGGATCAAACCCTTCACCGATTTTCTGTATGCCGTGTAATCGATGTCCGACACCAAAGGAACCGCTATGGCCTTCTCCATTACGGCCCTTTGGGCTACGGCGTAGGCTTTGGCCCTCTCCGCCGGGTCGGGGCTTTCCCGCCCTGCCTCTATCAGCGCGTCTATATCCGGGTAGCTGTAATATTGCGATTCCGTGTGAAATAGGTACGTCAGCATGTCGGCGTCGCCCCATACGTAGCTTCTGGTCGCGATATCGTATTTCTTGTCGCGGCACGCCTGGTTCACGTACTGTCGCTCGAACTCGCGGATGTTGGCGCTTATCCCAATTTTTTTGAGCTGGGCCTGTATCACCGGCGCCATCTTTTTAGCGGAGGGGATGTCGAAGGCGACCATGAACGTGAAATCGAGCCTCACGCCATCTTTCTCCCTGATGCCGTCCGAGCCCGGCGTGTATCCTGCCTCGTCGAGCAGTTTGGCGGCCTCGTTCGGGTCGAAAGAAAATAGTTTGGAGGCCTCGTCCTCATATTCGCGGCTGAAGCCGATCATGGAGGGAGAAAGCATCCCGTAGCGCTCTTCGGCGACTCCAGACAGAGAGGCGACCAGCTCCGCTTTGTTTATGGACCTCAAAATGGCCTGCCTCACCGCTATGTCCGACAGCCCTGGGACATCTGGGTTGAGGTTGAGGAACGAGCATCCGCTTTGAAGCGAGCTTGCGAGTTCGATGTTCGGGTCTTTTTTGAGCGCCTCGACCCGCTCGCCCGGGACGTTGTAGATCATGTCTACGTCGCCGGCCTGCAGCTCCTGAACCCTCGTGAAGTTGTCCGGCACGAAGCGCACGGTGATGGCATCCATTTTGACCGGGGCCTTGTTTTGGACCAGCGTGTTGAATGTCGCGTAATTTTCGTTCGGCACCAAGCGAATGTGAGAGCCCTGAACCCACTCGTCTACCTTCATGGGCCCGTAGCTCTCGATATCGCTCTTGGCCTGTTCAGGCCCCTTGGAGGCGGCGTCCTTCGCGTCTACCGCGCCTCCGTAAACCGAGCTGAGGCTGAGCATGGCTGGCGCTGAGGAAGCTTTGAAGGAAAATATTATATCGTCGCCCTCCACTTTGATCTCATTCAAAGCAGCGTAGTCATCAGCGTAAGGGCTTATCTCAAGGTATCTTTCGAACGAAGCCTTGAACGCCGTGGCCGTCAGAGGCTCGCCGCTGGAAAATTTCCGGCCCTGTGGAATTGTGAACCTGATCTCCCTGTTGTCGGGGCTCATCTTCCACTCCGACGCCACCCCGGGCACGAACGACTTCAGGTCGGGCGCGAGGTGGAACAGCGGTTCGAACAGCAACTGATGCACGGCATGATCCCACGTCACCTGCTGCACGTCGGTGCCCTGTATTTCGTCCGGCGTGGCTATCACCAGTTCCGCGCCCGAAGCCGGGGAACACGCCATGAATGCTCCCAAAACCACAGCAGCCGCGAGGCTCGCGAATACGACGGACATAGCGCGGCAGAGCCACGGGAAAACCTTGATTGACATAAAACCAATCCCCCTCATAAAAGTTTTGTAAATTATGGATGAGATTCTATCTTAAAAAATAAAAAAGTTCAACCATCGCTTAAAAGTGTTATTATTCATTATTGTTTTAGATAATTTATTTCCAAAACGATTTAATGTGGGGGGCGGAGGTTTTATCATGGCTGTCGGCGATCTTATTTTGGCTGGAGGGCTTCTTTTTACCATGCAGGATGGCGAAGAGCCGTTTTTTGCGACGCTCGCGATAAACGGCGGAAGGGTGAGGGAGATAATCCCGGGCAGCGTTGAGCCAGGCGATCTGGATTGCCCGCCCTGCGCAACGGTCCGCGACGCAAGAGGCCTGTACGTGACCCCTGGATTCGTCGACATTCATGCCCACGACGAATACGAGGGGGGCGGCGATGTCGTGGAACTCTCGCTGCTCCGGCAAGGGGTGACTACCATGCTTTCCGGGAATTGCGGCAGCGGGCCGCTTTTTGCCGATTC
>JAISQC010000210.1 GCA_031274465.1 Synergistaceae bacterium
TGCGTAGAAGGGCTGGCTTGCGTGTGCGGCGACATGGGCTGCCCGGTCGTGTCCGGCAACGTAAGCCTGTACAACGAGACGCCTCGGGGAGGCATCTACCCGACCCCGCTGGTCGTCACCGTCGGGCTTGTGCCTCACTTCACCTATTTCGTTCGCGGCGGGCGCTCGCACGAGGGCGACGGAGTTTACCTTGTTGGCCCGGCGTCAGGGTCGCTTGGGGCGTCCAGGTGGCAGGTCCTGTGCGGCGGCCCGGCTTTCTCGGCCCCTCGCGGCGCGACTTGGAGGTACGACTCGGCAAAAGAGCGCGATTTCATCACGCGGGCAATCTTTTTGTCGCGGAAGCCGGACATCAAAAAAAGCGCGCGCCCGGTCTCCGGCGGCGGGCTAGCGGTCACCCTCGCGAAGGAAGCCATCTTCTCGGGCGTTGGAATGAGGATAGACTTGGGCGGTTTGAACCCGACTGAGGTCATGTTCAGCGAGGGAGGCCCTCGCGCGCTATATGTGATCCCCCCCGCGAGCGAGGAGAAGTTCCTCGCGTGCTGGCAGGGTTATCCGGTCACCAGGCTGGGGGAGGCGGGCGGTGAATCGCTCTGCGTAAAAAATTTCCTGGAAGTCTCGGTCGCCGACCTGCGGTCCGCGCATTTTGGCGGCAACGGGGTGTTCAGCCTCTGATGTGCGGCGTGTTCGGGGCGTTCAGCTCCAATCATTTCGTAGCCGAGGAGGTCTACCTCGGGCTGTCGGCGCTTCAGCACAGGGGGCAGGAGTCGGCCGGCGTCGCGTGGATCGACTCCGGCGGGCGGGTGAACGCGATAAAGGGCATGGGGCTGTTACACGAGGCCCTGAGCCAGGGCGTCCTCGCCGAGACCCCGGCGAAAGCCGCCATAGGGCACGTGCGGTATTCGACGGCGGGCGGGTCCATGATCCAAAACGCCCAGCCGATATGCGCTAACTACGCCCAAGGGCCTGTGGCCGTGGTGCACAACGGCAATCTGACGAATTTCAACGATCTGCGCTCGACTCTGGAGAGCCGGGGCGCTATATTTCAATCTACCAGCGATACCGAAGCCATCCTGCAGCTTTTGGCGCACCAGCCGCGAAGGCGCCCGTTCGAGGCCCTGCTTCGCGCCCTAGCGGAGGTTCGGGGGGCTTACAGCCTCGTGGTGCTGATCGAGGAGGGGCTAGTCGCGGCGCGCGACCCGTGGGGCTTTCGCCCTTTGGCGCTGGGCCGCAAGGGAGACGACTATTACGTGGCGTCCGAGAGCTGCGCGTTCAACCTGCTTGGGGCGTCGTTCGTCCGCGACGTGGAACCGGGAGAGGTGCTGCTGATAAACGAGAGCGGCATGACGTCGTACCGCCTGCCGGTTAAATGCGAGCGGAAATGGGTCTGCTCCTTCGAGTTCGTATATTTCGCGCGCCCCGACAGCGTCATCGAGGGGAGGTCGGTTTACAGGGTCCGCCAAGAAATGGGGCGCAAGCTCGCCAAAAACTGCCCCGCCGCCGGCGCGGATTTCGTGGCGTCGTTCCCGGACAGCGGGACTACCGCTGCACTGGGCTTCGCCGCCGAGTCTGGGATGCCATTTGAGGCTGCCGTAGTCAGGAACAGATACGTCGGGCGGACTTTCATTCAGCCCACCCAGAAGGTGCGCGAGCTTGGGGTCCGCATAAAACTCAGCCCGAGCCCCGAGCTGTTCAGGGGCCGCAACGCCGTGCTCGTGGACGACTCGCTCGTGCGGGGCACTACGGCCGGGCTCGTGGTCTCGATGATCCGCGAGTGCAAAGCCCTCTCCGTGCACCTGCGCATATCGTCCCCTCCGGTGCAATACCCGTGCTTCTACGGAATAGACACCCCGTCGAACGGCGAGCTGGCTGCCGCGAAGCACTCGCAGGCCGAAATCGCCCGCTCCATTGGGGCAGACTCGCTCTGCTACCTGAGCAAGGACGAGATGGTGGAAGCGATCGGCTTGCCCGATAATTCTCTCTGCACGGCTTGCTTTGACGGAAAATACGTCAGCGCCCATGACGCTGAATGCTCGTCGTCACACGCTTGCAGAGAGATTTTCGACTAAAGCCCCGGCTCTTCGGCCTCTAACAGCGCGGCTTCCGCGTACCCGAGCCGGCGCGCTATGAACGCCGCCGGGAACGGCTGGATGGCCGCGTTGAAGTCGCTGACCGTCCCGTTGTAGTAGCGCCCTTTGAGCAGCAGGTCGTTCCCGAGCGATGAGAGTTCGCCTTTCAGCTTGGCGAATTCCACGTCCGCATCGAGTTCGGGATGTTCCTCCAAGAGGGCGGACAGGACGCCGAGAGTTTTTGTGAGCGCGTTTTCGGCCTCGATGCGGGCGTTTCGGGTGGCGGCGGCGGAGACGGCATTGCACGCGCCCGTCAATTCCTGCAGGATGCCGCAGTCGTGGCGCGCGCATCCCTTGAGGGCCTCGACGAGACCGGGCGCTAGGTCCAGCCTTCGCTTCAACTGGACGTCAACCCCGCTCCACGCCGCGTCCTTCGTATCCGAGAGCTTAACGATCTTATTGTGGGCGGAGATGCCCCACAGCAATGCCATGATGATTATGACCGCCGAAATAACGGCAAGTGAAATTATGGACACAAAACCCCCCGCTTCCAGCGAAACCCCGCCCTGCCCGATGCCTCCACGGGAGCATTTTCGCAGCGGACCGGACGAGATGTTTTCAAAAGCGCTCGAAAGATAATACACCGCTTCATGAAAAATGCAATACTTTCGGAAAAACTTCAAA
>JAISQC010000241.1 GCA_031274465.1 Synergistaceae bacterium
GCTGATTTTGCCCCCTCGTCTGTCTTCGCCAGCTCTATAAAGTTGTAACGCCCCTTCACCATGTCTTCGTGCACATTGGCGATTATGACGCCCTCGGAGTCCATTATGAACAGGTTGCCGGTATCCCATATCTTAAACTGCGACAGAATGTCGCTGAAAAGCATGCCGCTCACCGTCGCCGACAGCAAGCGCCCTCTTCTCATTGGCGCCAAGACATAGAATACGAGTTCTCCGTTCCGGCCGTTCATGGTCGTCGAAATGACTTTTTCGCCGGCGAAGGCCATTCGGGCATAACTGTTTTTGGCAAATTCGCCCGGAGTGGTTGATTTGCCGTAAGCGTCGACGACGCCCTTGAGGTCAAGGACAGTCAGCGACATAAAATCGCCGTATTCCTCTGTAAGCGACCTCAGCGCTTCGCGAAGTTGCGTGTCAGGCACGTTGTTAAGCCGGTGCGCCGCAGCGGACACGCTTGTTTTCAGCAGGATTATCCTGCTTGTCACAAGCTTGTCTCCCATATCCGCCACGACCATCATATCTTTTTCAACCGTCTTCAGAAGACCGGATTTGGTGAAAACAATGCTCATTCCCGTGATGGCGACGGTAATGGCAATAACGATCGCTATTATGGCAAGGATTACTTTTTTTCTAATCGAGCTAAACATTACACCATCCCCTTTGCAACTTCCCCGCGAAAAACCCGCTGAGCATTCGCGAGGCATATCGGCGGCTATCGGGCTGAGGCGAGAGGCTCACGCCGAGTCGTCCAGAACCATGTAAACATTCATGAGAGTGTCCCTTGCCCAAGCCACTACGTCGGAGGTCGCCTCGTTATCGACGGCGCCCTTGATTTCGTCCAGCGAAGTCCAGATCTTCAAGCATTCATCCATGATCGTATGACATAGCGATAAATGATCCGGCGCCTCATGCAGGGGCGACGACGGGTCGAACAGGATGACCGTGGACGACTTGAACATGGAATCGACCAGCCGTGAGATCGTCGAAAGCTCTGAACCGAGCGGCCCGCGGGATAACTGACTCTGCAAAATTGATTCGGACATAACACAATTCACCCCCTAATTTAGTTACAGCGTTTCCGCAATAAAATTTTTGGAAATGGCGACGACTCCTGCAATGGCAAAAACACTTTGGCTTGCTCCGGCAATCTGCCTCCTCCCTTTCATCCGCGTTGCGGATACATATTCCCCGCAGCGCCTGGATTTGTTTTGTTAAATAGTTTATAAATCATTACGTAATGCCACAAAATAGCCTGAAAAAAAACTTTATCATCGCTAATAAAAAATTGTTTGCGTAAACTTCTGTTCGCAAAAACGCGAACCGTTGCGTAAACTTCCATTCGCAAAAATACGGCCCATTCCGCAAAGGCAATCACAAATCCTAACCCGTATTACATAAGAAAAAATCACAATATACGCCTGATTAAGCGTTGCTTTTTATGACTATCAGCTTGTCATGTTGCAGTTATGGAGGCTCGTATCCGCCCGACTCACTGCGCGAACCGGATCGTGGCGGAAGTACGTCCATGCCGCGCAAAACCGCACAAAAAACGCGGTTTTGGGATACCTTCGCCGCTCGTCCGACATCAATCTCTGCCGCCGATTCGCTTCGTTCGTTCGGGCGACTTGAGTCTCTGCCCGAGCTAAACTGATAGTCATAAAATACAATAAATGGCTTGGGGGGAGTGAAGTCTTCCTAGTGGCGTCGGATAAGCTGCGGCGCTTTCTCAGGCATTTTGAAATACATTCCAGCGCCTCTCGCAGATCTCTATGATTTCGACGGGTCGTTTGGGAAATCCGATTATCGTTGCCGACTCACGCCATATCCCGATCCGGGCCCATGTCAAGCGCCAGTTTGGACGCATGGGCCTCCAAGGTTGGGACAGCCGGAAGTGGCGCAAGCGCGAAACGAAACAGGCGGCAGCCGTGAAAACTCCCGTCGAGACCGATGACGGACGGCAAAGGCGCCGTTAGAACGATAACGTCAATACTCTAATCGATCTTTTGCCTCATTATTTTGTTCCTGCCGAATTTGCCCCTGTAAATTCTGCCCATCGGCCGCGCCCTGATGGTTTTGCCACTGCAAATTTTGCCCCGCAGGGTTTTGCGACGCATCGGGAGGCGCTTCATCCGGTTCGTTGCCCGTTCCCGCCTCGCCGGCGAATTTTTTCATGGTCTCGGCGTCCTCGCGGGATATGTAATCCATTTTAGCCATTTCGTCGATTATGAATACGAAGGCGGCGGGAGCTTTCGGCGTTTTCGGATCTTCCTCCAGCACCCGGCGCAGGCTGTTTTTCGTCTCGGACAGGACGATCTTGTAATGCGGCAATCCCAGCCTCACCTCGCCCCTCACCTGCCCCGGCCTGTTGATGAACGACGCGACGTCCGAACGGATCCTCTCCACAAATACGGGATTGTCGAATTTTGCGTTGAGGATTCTGGAGAGGCGATCCATCTCCATGAGGCAGGCGGACTTGTCCCAGTCGTCCGTGCCGTCCGTTTCGTAAAAATCCTCGTCCTCCCCGTCTTCGGCCACCTCGGAGATTTGCGACTCCGTGCACAGGACAGTCGCGGTATAGACCAGATAGAGGCACTGCGAGGCGAAGCCCGGCACGCTTTTGAAGATCGGGAAAATCAGATAAAGAGGGTGGACCATGAACATGAATATATCCGGCCCAGGCACCTTGAAAAGCAGATAGTGTATCCCCGCGCTCATCGCCGCCACCACGATGAGGTTGAGGAACGAGGAGAAGAAATAGCAGAGCAGCGTCATCGCCGGCAGGACGACGAAGCCGCCCACCGGCCCCTTGTGGTCGCGCCGGACGACGAAAGGCACGATAAAGAGCACGACGGCCATGACGAGCGGGATCATTATGAACTCGCCCTGCATGGTCCCTCTCTCCGCCACCGCAACGTACGCCTGGCTCTCGAGGGCGCCTATGTCTTTCATCGCGGATGAAAAGCTTCTCAGCTCACCGAAACGCTCGATGAAGGAGACTCCGAGAAAGACCTTGAACCTGGTGTCCCACCAGGCGAGGAATACCAATCCCCAGTAGATCAGGTTCGCCGCGGGCCAGAAGAAGGCCCGCCCTATGGAA
>JAISQC010000248.1 GCA_031274465.1 Synergistaceae bacterium
GACCGCGACGGAACGGCGCGGGAGATCGCAGGCGAGAAGCTGTCGAAATACGGCGAGAGGGTGCGGATAATGCCCGGAAATTTCAGCGAGATGGCGGATCTCGCGCGCGATATCCAAAGTTTGGCCGGAACTCGCCGCATCGCTGGCGTCCTGTTCGACCTTGGAGTGTCCAACATGCAGCTCACGACGCCAGAACGGGGGTTCTCCTATCAGGACGACGGCCCGCTGGACATGAGGATGGACGCCGATTCGGACGCCCGCACTGCGGCCGACGTCATCGAAGGCTCGGACGCGCGCGAGCTGGCGCGCATTTTCAGAGAGTACGGGGAGGAACGCCACGCCTACAGGATCGCGAGAGGGGTAACCGATGCCAAAAGCAGAGGGGAAACCCCGACGACCACCGGGCAGATGAGTGCGCTCATCCGGCGCTCTCTGCCAGCGCCGGTGCAGAGGAAAATGGGCGGCCATCCGGCGAGGAGGGTTTTCCAGGCGCTGCGGATAGCGGTCAATTCGGAACTAGAGTCCCTGCAAAAGGGGCTCATCGGCGCTTACCGCATAACGTCGGACAAAGGGGCGATCGTGGCGATTTCGTATCACTCGCTGGAGGACAGGATAGTCAAACACACATTCCGAGACTGGGCAAGGGACGGGAAGGGCATGACGAGGCAGGTGCGCCCGATCTTGCCGTCAGAGGAAGAGGCGCTGGCGAACAGGAAGTCTCGCAGCGCGAAATTGAGGGCATTTGTGGTAAGCAAGGCAAACGAAGCGTAGGAGGTATCATGGAATGAGAGCTCCGACCCCAAAACATGAGAAAAGAGGCAAGCAGTCGTTTTTTTGCGTGTTGTTTTTGATGGGCGTCCTCGCGTCCGGACTGTCGCTCGGAGGAGTGCGCCTTTACGGCCTTTACCTGGAACACAGGCTGGCGGACTGCATGAAGAAGATAGAATCCGTCGGAGACAGGTATGCCATCCTCGAGGAGCGTCATGCCTCGCTGATGTCCCCTTCAAGGATATACAACTACGCGAAATCCGAGCTGCACATGGTAGCCGCGAGCGAAATCGAGGTCATAAAGCTCATTTCCGAGTCCTACAAGGGGGCAGAGACCGCGAACGCGCCGGGCGGTACTGGCGCCGCCGGCCCAGGAAAGCTCGCAAGCCTTATAGTCGGGACGGCCAATGCCGGCGATTAAGCCGATGCGTCGCCGGGAATCCTGGAACTCCAGGATTGCGTGGTTCCTGTGCTTCTGCCTGCTGATCGTCCTTGCGGTGCAGACGGTGCGGGTGCACCTGTTTCCCGACGAGAGGGTGACCGGACAGTCGAAGAGCCAATACTGGGCACAGATACAGATCTCCATGTCGAGAGGTGACATAAGGGACAGGAATGGGGTGCCCCTTGCGATTTCCGTGCCCTCAATGAGTTTCTATATCGACCCGGCATACTGGGCGCCAGCCAGCGCGGACGCGCTCGAGCCACTTTTCGGGAAGGAGGCGTCCGCCAAATTTTCCAAAAAATTGCCGGGAAGGTTCCATTGGGTCGCCAGAAAAGTCCCGATGAATGTCGCAAGCCAGATAACCGATCTGAAGATACCCGGCCTCTTCACAATGAGGGAGAGCAGCCGCATGTACCCTCACGGCGAGCTGGCGTCGCACGTGATCGGCTTTTGCGACATAGACGGCGATGGCTTGAGCGGGCTTGAGCGGGAATGGAACAAGGTGCTGTACTCGCCGCCGCAGAACAGGCTTTTCGTCAGGGACGCCCGGGGAAACCTGCTCGACATGATCGGAAGCAACGCCGGGGCGCTTCAGTCCGGCGGAGGCTCCATCCAGCTCACTATAGATTCCAAGGTGCAGCAGATAGTCGAATGGAAACTGAGCGAAGGAGTGAAGGCGAGCAAAGCCAAATGGGGCGCCGGAATATGCGTCAACCCCCAAACGGGGGAGATATTGGCGATGGCGAGCTATCCCTGGATCGACCTCAGCGACAGGAAGAGCTTCGGCGATAAAGAAACCCTCCGCAACAACGTCATAGGCAGGGTTTACGAACCCGGCTCCACATTCAAGCCCATAATCCTCGGGATTTCCAAAGAAATGGGCCTCGTTTCAAACGACGACCATTTTTTCTGCAGCGGCAAGGTCACCATATCCGACGGCGTGATCAGGGACGTGAGCTCGCACGGCGATCTGACGCTGGAAGGGCTTTTGATAAAATCCTGCAACACGGGGATGGCCACGATCGGCCACAGGATGAACCCGCACGATACATCCGCCATGCTCAGGCAGTTTGGCTTCGGCACGAAATCGGACGTGGAGATAGCGGGCGAGGAGGATGGGCTGCTGCAGGCGCCGGAAAAGTGGCTGGGCGTGACGAAAGCGAACGTCGCGATAGGTCAGGGGCTTGCCGTGACCCCGCTCCAGCTCGCCATGGCGATTGGCGCTATCGCAAACGGCGGGGAGCTTCTCAAGCCTTATATCGTCTCCGAAGTGAGGAACGCCGGGGGGGAGATCGTCCATCATGGGAAAAAGAGGGTAAAAAGAGTCGTTTTGAGCAGCCAGACGGCGGCGTGGCTGAGAGGCGCCCTGCACGCGACCGTCGAAAACGGCACCGGGAAGGGCGCCCGCGTAAACGACATCGCGATCGCGGGAAAAACCGGAACGGCTCAAATGGCGATGCGGGGGAAATATAAAAAAGGCCAGTATGACAGCTCGTTCATAGGGTTCTGGCCTTACGAAAAACCCGAATACCTTCTTTTGATAGTCCTAGGCGATCAAGGATTTTACGGCGGCGAGGTGGCCACGCCCGTTTTCAAGGCGATTGTCGAGGACATGTCCCAACTCTCGCTGCTGGCGGCGCAAAATGACGCCAGCGCGGCGATAGCGAGGTGAATTCATAATTGAAGCTCGGCGAATTGTTCGACGCGATGCGAGGCTGGGCGGAAGCCCTTGAGAACCCAGGCGGGGCCGACCCGGACATAACCAGAGTCGAATATGACTCGCGCAGGGTTTCGAAATCCGAACATGGCGTGATCTTCGCGTGCGTCGTCGGGGAAAACTCCGACGGGCATGATTTCGCGGAAAAAGCCGTGGAAGCTGGGGCGGCAGCATTGCTCTGCGAGCGCAGGCTGCCTGTTCGCGTGCCGCAGATAGTGGCCCGCAGGGCAAGGGCGGCCATGAGCAAGGCGGCTTCTGTAGTTTGCGGAAACCCGGCCGGCCGCATGAAAATGATCGGGCTCACCGGAACGAACGGCAAAACGACCACTTCATATTTGACGAGATCGATAATCCGCGCTTCCGGGGCGGTTGCCGGAATGATAGGGACGATCGTCTATGACGACGGGGAGAGCGAGTCGTTCGCGGATCGGACCACGCCAGAAGGGCCGGACATCCAGATGGCGCTCTCCAAAATGGTGGAAAAAGGCGCGTCGCACTGCGTCATGGAGGCCTCTTCGCACGGCCTCGACCAAGGGCGGCTGGAAGGCTGCCTGTTCGACCGGGTCGGTTTCAGCAACCTGACTCCGGAGCACCTCGAATATCACGACGGCATGGAGCGATACTTCGAAGCCAAGAGAAAACTTTTCTCGGATTACACGGCGCCGGGATGGCTTGGCGCAGTAAATGCCGACGATGAATACGGAAATAG
>JAISQC010000103.1 GCA_031274465.1 Synergistaceae bacterium
GAGGCGCCGGACGAGCTGCCGCTCGAGTCCGCTGTTGAATAATAAACGTTGTAGTCGGAGACCCCGCCCGATGAGTCGTATATCGGGTCTATTTTCTCGACAACGCCGTAGTTCGAGCCGCCGCTGCCTCCCCCAAATAGCCACGCTATGATATCCCCTATGGAAGGCATCCCAGTCTGCGTCAAATTTGACGCGGAACCCGTCCAGTTCTGAGCGTTTGGCGCGCCTCCGTACCAGTTGATCGTTATCCCGCGCAATTGCTCGGCCCGCCCGATGGCATACGACTCCTGCTGCCCGAGGTTTAGGGAAATATGATATATGGGATTGTACGGAATCTGAGTGCCGTCTTCTATCGGATCGGGGTTCGCCCCTCCGCCAGTTCCGTCATCGCCGCCCCCGGTTCCATCGCCAGGGTTCGTTTTTCCGCCGCCGCCGTCATCGCCGCCCCCGGTTCCATCGCCAGGGTTCGTTCCGCCGCCACCGGTTCCACCGCCAGGGTTCGTTTCTCCGCCGCCGCCGCCGCCGCCGCCGTCATCGCCGCCCCCGGTTCCGTCGCCAGGGTTCGTTCCGCCGCCGCCGTCATCGCCGCCACCGGTTCCACCGCCAGGGTTCGTTCCGCCGCCACCGGTCCCGCCGCCGATTGACTGCATCAGCTTCGTCAGTTCCGACTCGGTCCATTCGTACTCGTTGGCGGCGTGCTCCAGAAACCCCGAGTACTCGGTGAGGTTTTCGTTGATCTCAGTGTATTTCCCCCGCATTGAAAGCAGGTTCTGGACGATGAGCGACGGCAGCCTGCCGTCGAAGTCCTGCCCGAGGCCGCTCGCTATCCCGGATACGCTCTTCTGGCTCGACATGAGCGCGGAGGCTCTTTCGCCGATGGTCCGCGATTTTTCGATCATTGCGTCTGTTACTGCTTTTATCTTCGGCATTAATGCTTATACCGTCCTTCTCTCATGTTTTTAACAAATTACTTAGGATGTTTTAAAAATGTACTACCTGTTAAGCAATTCCTCGATCATGGGGTATGCAACGTCAAAAGGATATTTTGGCAAACCTATTTCAGGCGGGCCAATTATCGGCCAAGGACGGGGAACAGGATACACGGGAAGCGGCCTGAAAATAGGCGGCCACGGGTTGATCGGCGGTCTTGGGGGCAACGCCGGACCCAGCGGCTTTTGGCCAGCGTCCTTGTTCCAGACAGTCGCCTCGAAAGCCCAGGTTTTTTTCAGTTGCGACGATATCGCGCTCTCCTTCGCCGACACGTCGCGCTCCCACTCGTCGAACATATCGGCGCCCTTTGTGAGCGCCGTCGACAGCCCGCCGAGGGCCGACGAGTTGAAGGATGCGAGGTCTTTTACAAGCAGCGACAGGTCGTCGTTTATTCGGTATCGCTCCTGGCATCTCCACCCGTCGTGGCGGTTGGCTTTTTTCAGAAGCTCTATCGCCCCTTCGACCAGCTCTTGCGCCCTTGCTACCGTATCCTTCGAGTAGCTTCGCATGTACTCACTGTCGAAGCGAATTTTTTTACCCAAAGAAACAGGAACTGGGGCAGATGGAAACTTGAAAAAACGAGCTTCACCAAAGGTTTTGTAATTTACAGATGACAGCATTTTGCCTACATTAGCGTCCACACTAGCGCAGTCATCCACGCATTTCTTCGTCGTATTGTAATATTCCTTCAGCGCGTTGTTGAAAGCTTCGATCTCGGCCCGCGACCTCCGAAATTTCCGCGAGCAGACCGTCTGCGTCTCGGACTCCCACGCGCCCTCCATGGAGGCGAACACGTCCGCCACCTGCTTCAGCGAATCCTCCTGAGAGGCTATCTCCTTCAGCGATTTGCGGATTCCCTCGTTGACGTTGGCAACGTTGATCGTAGTTGCGGCCATGGCGGTTTACCCCTGCACCTTGCCGCTCAGTTCGCGGTCGATGCGCTGATATTTCGCGACCGTCTCGCCGATGAATTTATTCGTCCCGCCGCACCTCGACTCGAAACCTTCGAGCAACTTGCAAAATTCCGCGAGCTTCGCGTCGAGCGCGCTCCGAGCGTCCCCGATCATGCCCGCGTCGCTCACCCTGGAGGGGGCAAGCAGCGCGCGCGCCTCGGCCAGCTTGGCGGCAGCGCTCTCGATGCTATTGATGTCCGCAGCCGCTTCCTGCTCGTTTATTACAATGGTGCCACCTGAGCCTTTAAGTTCCGCCATTCGCCGACGCCCCTTCATCGCCCGATCCGAGCTTTTGCGTTATATACCCGTCGAGCGGCGCCCTGTCGGCAAACCAGCGGGCCGCGTATTCGCCCTCGCCAGTCCGTTCGAGCAGCATATACGAGTCGGCGGCGTTGTAGATGGTCGCGTAGAACCCGCCCTCGTCTACGACCATGCAATTTTCCGGCTTCGAGCAGAAAGCCGCGCAGAGGGAAAGGGCGAAGTCGAGCGTGATCTCGCCCTTCGTGTTTTCCTTGAGCAATTTTTTCTTGTGCAGTGCGCGTTTGGTCTCGTCGAGTTCGGACTCGAGCTTCGCCTCGTCGGCGGGGAAATCGTACTCGACGTTCACGAGGCGCTCCAAGCCTAGCATCATCGCGCTGTAAAACAGTTCCCTGTTTGAAACTTGCAGATAGTTTTCTTCCATCGGGCTGTCTCCTTAAATATAAAGTCCTGCCGCCAAGGGGCGTTCCGCCCCCTGGCGTTTTTTTCGCGTGGGCGCGCTAAACGTTGCCCATCTGCGACTTGAGTTCCGCTTCCGTGTCCCTCATGCGGGTCGCGGCTGTGTTCATGAGCTGCGCGAAGGCTTCGATGTCCTCCGCGAACTTCTTGAAGGTCGGGTCCTTCGCCTGGAAGCTGCTCTGGAAAGCCTTCTGCGATTCGCCCTCCCACACGCTCACTATGTCGTTGACCAACTGCGTGATCTGCGTGTAGATCTGCGTGTGCTCGTCCTTTCTCTTGCGAAGGTCGCTTGCCTTCGCCTCCAGGTCCTCGGGTGTGATTTTGATCGTTGCCATTGCTAACCTCTCCTTTCAGATATGGTGCTATATTCTCGTCCCTAGGGTCAGGGTTGAGTGCCGTTTATGACGACTATCCGGCTGCCGTCGAACGCTCCGGCGCCCGCCAGAGTCTCGCCCGTCGCGAGCGCGCGGTTTTTATATTGCACGATGCAGTCGCTCCATCCGCCGAACTCGCTGCGCGCCAGGATTTTCAATATTTCCAGAAGCTTTGCCTTGAATTCGCCGAACGGGATGAGCGCCGGTATCTCCAAATCCGCTTCGAAGCTCCCGGAGGCGGTCATCACGGTGACGATGAAATACTCAGGCATTGGCGGCCACCGCCAGCCCCACATACGCCAATTTGACGAAGGACGCGCGCCTGCCGTGCATCACGCACGCGACATATCCCTGGAGCGCGCAGTCGTTCTCGTCGTGCAGGGCGTTGAACATGCTGTGGTCTTTGAGGCGCCCGCCGAGAGCGATGGCGTTGCCGTTCGCCAAACAGCTTTTGAGCGGCTTCATGGCTTGATTGTGAAACCGCGTCAGCTCGGCTGCGTCGCCCGTCACCCAGACGTACATGCCATACTCCTCGCCGTTGCGTATTATGACGTCGAGCGCGTCCGCCCCCTCGTCCGAAACTTCCTCGAAAAACCTGCCCAGCTCGTCTATGCAGATCGCTATGCGGGGCGCGCCCTCGCTTCCCTCGTCGTTTCGCCGGTCGTATTCCGCCGCCAGCTCCGCCATCATGGCGTCCGATTCGGCGCCGTCGCGCGCTGTCCTAGCCCTCCCGCCGCACAGTGACTCCAATGCGTCGCCTTTTTCGTAAATATAGATATCCGTGTCGGAGTCCCCGGCTAGCGCGCGCACTATCAAGCCAAGCGCGTTCGTCTTGCCGCTGCCGGGCAATCCCGAGATAACGCAGCCGTTCATATTTTCAAAGATGAAATCGTACGCGCCCGACGCCGCCCTATCGATGCCTATCTGGACGCGATTTTTGTCGAACTGCATTGAGTCGGCGTCTATCTCCTGAGACGAGCCTCGGGCGAGAGACGCCTTCGGGCCTGTCCACGAGTCGCTCATCGCCGAGCAGATCGCGCGGAGCTGTTTCACGCGCTCGCCCTCGCCGGCGCCAGACACGCACAGGGCGGTCTGGAACTCCAGCGGCCCTTTCGCGAGGCCGCGCCCCGGAAAATGTCCGGGCTCCACCCTGCCGTTGCCGCCGACGAGCGCGCGGTAATCGGCCCTGTCAGTGAGCTGCAGCGCGTAAGACGCCTTCACGTACTGCGACACGCGGTACATGAAACTGCCCTGATTGCCGGCGGTTATCGCAAGATAAAGCCCAAGGCCTCCGCCCTCCCTCGCCACGTCGATGAGCGAATCGAGCATGTCCGGGTACATGGCGTGAAGGGAGGCCATGTTGTCGATGACAACCAGCAGCGCGGGGATGGACTCGCCTGTTATCTCGCGGTAGGCCTCGATCACGCCCACCCCCTGCTCCGCGAAGCGCCGCTTGCGCGAGGCGAGCTCGCCTGTCAGGTATTCCTCCGCCTCTTTCACCTTCTCCGCGTCGTTGGCGTCGGCTATGAGCAGCGTGTGCGGCAGCCCCTCGAAAATTTTCATGCCCCAGCTTCCGAAATCAAGCACGACGAATTGAACCTGATCGGGAGTGTACAGGCTCGCCGCCGAGAGCAGCACCGTCTGCAAAAACGCGGTCTTGCCGGATGACGGGGCGCCGTAGACGATATGGTGCCCGTCGCGCATGAAGTCCAAGACGAGCGGGTACTGCCTCTGGCCCTCGGGGTCGTCCACCAGGCCCGCCACGACCGACAGGCCGTCGCTTCGCTCCTGCCAAGCGCCATTTTGGAAGGCCTCGCGCCCGCCGATGAGGTCGGACAGGAACAGTTGCTTCGGCAGGGCTTCCGTCCACACCTTCCTCGCGTCGGAAATGCCGTTTTTTTCCGCCGTCTCCCTTATGAAGCGCGACACGGCGCGCCCCTCGCTCAAGTCGCCGCCCTCGGCGCCAGCCGTTTTTTCGTACACCTCGGGGCGGACCCTCCGTCCGTTAGCCTCGACTATGTTGATCTTCGTCGCGGGACCCTTCTGGCCCGTGGCCGGCTGATAAGGCGCCTTGCTGTAAAACGTCTGCACGTGCTCGTACACCTCGTTGTTGCCCACCTTGACTATGGCGCGCCCCCGTATCGTGATCCTGAACGCGTCGGTGGTGCCGAGTATTTCCTTGCTCTCCCCCGCCTCGGAGGTCTTCAGGCAGATTCGGAACCTGCTGTTGGCCGACACCTGGCCCGCCACGATCCCGCCCGGAGACTGGGTCGCCAATACCATGTAGACGCCGAGGCTGCCGCCCACGCGGGCGATCGAGATGAATTCGTTCATCTGGTCGGGAAACTGCGTCTTTAGCTCCGCAAACTCGTCTATCACTATGATGAGGTACGGCATCGGCTCCGGCGCGCGCCCGTTGCGGTACGCTTCCTGGTATTTGTGTATATTTTCGAGCTTCGTCTCCTTGAAAACAAGCTGCCGCCTGATCAGCTCGCCGTGGAGCGAGCGCAGGTTGCGCTCGATGCTCGTGATGTCGTCCACGTTGCTGATCACGCCCGCCACATGCGGCAGCTCCATCAGGATGCCGGACAGCCCGTCGCCCTTGAAGTCGATCAGCACGAAGCTCACCTCGTGCGGGTGGAAGTTCAGCGCGACCGACAAAAGCCACGTCGTCAGGGTCTCGCTCTTCCCCCATCGCGTCGCACCGGCGACTATCCCGTGCGGCCCCATGCCCTTTTCGTGGATGTCGAAGCAGAACGTCTCCCCGTTCTCCCTGATGCCCAGTGGCGCGGCGATGCTTTTGAACGGCGCGCTGCCCAGCCAGCGGCCCATCACGTCCAGCTCATCCACCCGATTTGCCCCGTAGCCCTGGAGGAACGTTATGTAATCCGGCATCGAGGCGGTCACGGCGGACGAGCGGAGGCGCACCGGCGCGAGGCTCCTGGCAAATTCGTCGGCCAGGCTTCTGGATATCCTCTCCGGCGCGAACGAAGCCCAGCCAGCCGCGCCAGATTTCAACTGGAGGGAACATGCGGCCTCGTCGCAATTGACTATGGCCTGGCATTCGCCGGGAAGCAGCTCCATCCCGCCATAAGCGTAGACGACCGTCATCCCGAGCTGCTGGGACTCGGGCAGTATCTGCTCACCGCTGTCCTCGGTGAGGGATTTGTCGGCTAGCAGCAGGAGATAAAACGGCATTTCCGGACCCTTATGATCGTTCGACGCGCCCCTGCGGCGGGATTTGAGCAGGTCCCCCATCTCGCGGAGCAGCGGGCGGGAATCTTCAGATGTGCAGGCGATGAGCCGCTCCGACCTGTCCGCGTTCCAAACGTGGGGGAGCCAGCGCATCCACTCCCATTCGCGGCGCTCGCTCTCGGGGTACACGCAGACGATTTTAACGTCTTCGTACGAATGATGCGTGGCGACGCCCACCGCTATGGTCCACGCCATCTTCCTTATCGCGGCCCTGCTTCCGGCAAGCCCCGTGACCGTCGAGGACGCAAGGGAGTGGGTCGCCGGGACGCCGGAAAGCGCCCCATGCCTCTCTTTCAGCGACTGAGCCTCTTTCAAAAGGGGGTCTTCCTCGATGGCGAGCTGAACCTGCGGGATTTTCACCTTCACGTTGGATGCCGTCCGCGCCGAGCCAAGCCGCACTTCAAGAAAATCGGCGTCCGAAGCGGTGCGCTCCCACAGCCTGCGCCCGATCCGCCCGGCTATGGCGGCGCATTCGTGGACGCTCGGGTTCACCGCGTCGAGCGCCTGAATGTATCTGGTTTCAGCCTCGGTGATAACCGCGTCGATGCCCCTTAAGTGCTCGTCGTATTTATCGCGGGCGAGGCTCTGCGTCTCGTTCCATTTTTTCATCTGCGACTTGTGGTTTACTATCGATATGAAGATGCTGACTGAGGACATGGGGACGGTGTAGTACAGCATCGTCCGATTTTTCATCAAAAACGACACCGACACCATCACCAGGATCATCATGGCCGGCGGCAGCAACACGGACAGCCATGAAACCGACGGCTTGGCACCCCTGTTCGGCGGCGG
>JAISQC010000129.1 GCA_031274465.1 Synergistaceae bacterium
GATCCCTGCGAAAGCGGAGAGGACGCCATAGGGCTCGCCAGCGCAAACCGGTACGACCTGATCTTCATGGATCACATGATGCCCGGCATGGATGGGGTGGAGGCCACGTCGCGCATACGCAAAATCGAAGAGCACGAGAAGACCCCGATAATCGCCCTCACGGCAAACGCGATCTCCGGGATGCGCGAGATGTTTCTGGAGAGCGGCATGGACGACTTCCTGACCAAACCGATCGACCCCGCGAAGCTGGACCATATTTTGCGCAAGTGGATACCAGCCGACAAGCAGGGCGCCCCTCCCGAGGACACTGCGGAGCGCAAGCACGAAGACGTGAAAATCGGGCCAATCGAAGGGGTGGACGTCGAAGCGGCACTCAGGCGGCTGGGAGGGAACGCCGGGGCGTACCTGAACGTGCTCGAAACTTACGCCGCCTACACGCCGGCCATTCTCGACAAGCTGGAAGCGCCGACCGAAGACTCGCTCATGTCGTACGCGATAGAGGCGCACGGCGTCAAAGGCAGCAGCTACAGCATAGGCGCTCTCGAGGTTGGTCGCCTGGCTGAGGACTTGGAGGCTGCGGCGAAGGCTGGAAACTTAGCGGAGGTCTCGGAAAAAAACGGCGTTTTCCTACGCCGCGCGCGGGAACTGATAGAGAGGCTGTCCCTGCTGCGGAAGGGCGACTCGCCAGCCAAAGAGCAAAGAAACGCGCCCCCTAGGGACGCGCTCGAGGCCATGCTGGAGGCAAGCGCCGGATATGACACGAATGCCATGACGCAGGCCATGGAAGAGCTGGACAAGTATTCCTACGAAACGGAGGCAGAACTGGTGGATTGGCTGCGCGAACAGATCGAAAACCTAGAGTACGACCTGATCAGAAAACGCCTTTCGGCTTATCTGGAGTCATAAAAGGGAGTGTTTGCGGTGAGGCGTTTTTCAATTGCCATCGTAATGGGATTGCTGTTTGCGCTGAACTTGCCGCCTGTTTCCGAGGCTGCTGCCAAGTTCAGGATGAAAATTCACACAGTGGGGTCGGAAACCCACGCGAGCGCAGTGTCACTCCGCGAGTTCGAACGCTACGTCGAGGAGAGGACTGGAGGCAGCATAGAAGTCTCGCTCCACGTCAACGCCTCATTCGGCGGGGACCGCCAAGCAATCGAGGCGATGCGGCTCGGCGCCTTGGAGGGGGGCGTGGTTGGCAGCTCTATCGTGGCTCTGTTCGAACCCAAATTCAACGTATTCGAGTTCCCGTTCCTGTTCAACGATCATAATGCCGCGATCAAGTTCCTGGACGGCAAGTGCGGTAAAATTCTCGACAGCGAGATGCAAAAACAGGGAGTCAGGATCATCGGCTGGGGCGTCAACGGCTTCCGCCACATATCCAACAACCGAGGCCCCATTACGAAGCCTGATGATTTGAAGGACCTCAAAATAAGGACTATGGAGAACCCCATTCACCTGTTGACGTTCAAACTGCTCGGCGCCAACCCCACCCCGATGGACTTCGGGGACCTATACGCCGCCCTATCGCGGAAGACGGTAGACGCCCAGGAAAACCCCGTGACCCTGGTCTACACCTCCAAATTTTACGAAGTTCAGAAATACTACTCCTTGACCGGCCATATCTACGCCATAGCGCCGTTCGCGGTGAGCGAGACATTCTTCCGCAAGCTGCCAGATGAATACAAGCAGATCGTGATGGATGCCGGAAAGATATATACCGAGATGGAACGGAAGCTGACTTTCGAGACCGAGAGCAACATGCTGACCGAGCTCGGGAAGAACGGCATGGAGATAAACTCTCTCTCAGACGCGGAGAAAGAGGCATTCAAGAAGCAGGTCATGCCGGTCTACGGCAAATTCACTGACCTCGTCGGAGACGAGCTTATGGACGCGGCATTGGAGTCAAACGACTGACCGCTGGCCCGGTCAATCCGAGTCCCTTAGGGATATCTGGCCCGGGTTGAAAGTAGGGCGGCCGCCGATGATGTTGTTCTCCCATATTTGGCTCAGAGTGCAGTGCTCGGCCCATTCGTCTATCTCGCTCCTGTCGATGCGGTACAATAAAGTAGAGCCGCCTGACCTGTCGGCGACGACGAGGTCCTCTACTTCAAATTGATTCAGCATCTCGCTCGAATTTGTCGAAATTATCACCTGCATGTAATTTTTGGCGACCTTGAGCATGTTTGCAAAGACCTGCAATCCGGTTGGATGGAGGTTCAAATCCGGCTCATCGAATAAAATAACATCGTCCCATATCTCCCGAGGGGATTTGATCACGGCCATCAGGCAGGCGAACGAAAGCGTGCCCGTCGAAAGATTGCGCAATCTGTGCGGCGTCTCATAACCGCGCTCCAGCCATTTCAACTCGACCATTTCACGATCATGGGCGTCTTTGAATATATTAAAATAAAAATCCGTGAAATACGGGGCGACGACCTGTATCCTTTTCACTATGACGCTGTAGTTTTTATTGTAATTTTCACGTAGGTAATACAGGTACGACGCGAGGTTGCCAGCGTCGTGCGCCAATCTCACGTCATCGATGTCAAGGGGCTGGGGCTGCCTTATCAGCGAATCATTGCCCAAATCCTGAAAATGGAAGAC
>JAISQC010000178.1 GCA_031274465.1 Synergistaceae bacterium
AAAGACACGTCCCCGACGCTCCCAACTCGCTTGCGAGACTCACGCGGCATACGCCCCTCACCCCTTTTGCAAAACTTTAATCCATCCTGAAACGCAAGTCAACGACTCAATGCGCGAAACCGCAAACCCAAGACCGTGGGTTCCCCCCACACCCGCCGGGGGACCAGTCCCCCGGACCCCCTTTATTATATTACGAGGGTGCAGGGAGCGGCGCTCCATGCCGGGGTTTGGGGCAGAGCCCCAAGAACTTGTCCATGCGCTTAGGTAAATGCTACAATAATCATGGGATAATCAGCGGTTCCTCAGGAGAGAGGAGTGGCGAAAATTGAAGATTGCGGTGCTTTGCGGAGGGGTGTCATCGGAGAGGGAGGTTTCGCTCAATTCCGGGGCGGCCGTCGAGGCCGCGCTGAAGGAGGCTGGGTTAGGCGCGGTGGCCGTGGACGTCCGCTCGATCCCGGAGCTGCTCAGAGAGTGGCCGTCTTTGGGCGCGGACGGCGCCTTTATCGCGCTGCACGGCGGATGGGGCGAGGACGGCAGACTGCAATCGGCGCTGGACGCCGAAAAAATCCCCTACACCGGCTCGCGCGCAAGGTCGTGCATGACGTGCATGGACAAGGAGGCAGGGCGCGACGCGATGGCCCGCGCCGGCGTCCCGGTGCCCCCGGGCATCGCGCTCACGCCGGACCGCGACGCGGATTTTGCGGGCCTGATGGGAAAATGGGGCAGGATAGTGGTCAAACCCGCGTCGAACGGAAGCACTCTCGGCGTTGCCATAGTGAGCAGCCCAAAAGATGCGGTCGAGGCTTTAAATTCAGTGTGGGACATCGACACGAAGGCGATAATCGAAAAATTCATCCCGGGGCGGGAACTGACCGCGACGGTGTTCGGCAACGGAAAGGACTCGTTTGCGATGCCGATAGTAGAGATACGCCCGCACTCCGGCTTTTACGATTATAAATCGAAATACACCAAAGGAGCGACCGAATATATCTGCCCGGCCGCTTTGGACGAGGCAACGGCAAGGACAGCCGCCGAATACGCGCGCAAATCGCACGAGACGCTCGGGTGCAGGACTTACAGCAGGATCGATTTCAGGCTTGCGGATGACGGGGCGCTTTACGCCCTAGAGGCAAACACCGCCCCCGGCATGACGGAGACGAGCCTCGTGCCCAAGGCCGCAAGGGCGCATGGCTGGCCGTTCCCCGAACTGATCGCTGAAATCGTAAAAGATTCGTTCGCCTCCTAATAACAAACAATGGTAATTGTTACACAAGGGTAATTGTTACCCTTGCCTATGGCTGGTTCTATGCTAGAATACTTCGTAGTTCGGCTGGGATTCCGAACGTACACGAATACAGGGGAGGTTTTTCGAATGGCAAAGGCGACAGTGGATCAGGATTCCTGCGTCGGCTGCGAGGGTTGCGTGAGCACTTGCCCGACGTCGGCTATCAGCGTAACTGGAGGCAAGGCTTCGGTCGACCAAGACACCTGCGTCGAGTGCGGGGCTTGTGTATCGACCTGCCCGGTCAGCGCGATTTCGCAGTAGCACTGAGACGCGCGCACCGGCAAAAAAACAGGCGGCCCATGCGGGCCGCACTTTTTTTTTGCAAACCCCGCCAGCTAACCGATCACTTCCTCGTAGACCCTCCTGAAATTGCCGCCGATTATTTTAGCGACGCTCTCCTCTTTGTAGCCTTTTTCCAAAAGCACGGAGGCCAGTTCGGGGAGCCGGCTGTGGTCCTTCACCGAGTCGTACGAGTTTATGTTGCTCGGGGCGGAGTGAAAATCCGCCAGCCTGTCGCAACAGTCGAGACCCAGCCCTACAAAGTCGTCACCTACAAGGGATACTATATGGTCGATGTGGCTCGACAGTTCGAGAATCCCTATGTCGTCCCGCTCGTCGCTCGACACGAAAGATGACGCGCAGTTCATGCCCACAACCCCTCCGCAGTCCGCAACCAGCTTTATCTGATCGTCGGTCAGGTTTCTCATAACCGGCACGAGAGCGCGGCAGTTGGAGTGCGAGGCTATGAACGGGCGGGTCGCGAAACGGGCCACGTCATCAACACCTTCGTCATTCAGATGGCTGATATCGACCAGCATCCCAAGGCGCTCGGCCTCCTCCAGGACATCGACCCCGAAGCGCGTCAAGCCGCCTTTGCGCCCCTCCCTCTGAGGCGAGAAAGAGCAGCCATCGGCGGCGTAGTTCCTCCTGCTCCACGCAAGCCCTACCGCGCGCACCCCCAGCCTGTAAAAGACCTGAAGCAGCCTCATGTCGGACCCAAGCGGGTCAACCCCCTCGAACGAGACGATTATCCCAAGCTTCCCGGCGGCGTTGGCGGCGCTTACCTCCTTCATCGTCGTGCAGAGCGCTATTTTATCCGGCTGCTCGCTCTCTTCCGAGACGAGGGCGGATATCTGGTCGAGCGCCTTGCGCAGGGCCATCTCCGGCAACTGCCACGAATGGATGAACAGTGACGAGACGATGCAGTTCCAGCCTCCGGCGCGAATGAGTTCATCGTGCCTGTCGGAATACACCTTCGTCCCGCCGATCTCCCTCCTGTCGTCCAGATCGAGAGCCAGGTCGAAATGGGCGTCCATCGCGAACGCGTTCGCGATGAGTTCTTTGGCGCGCCCTATAAAGCGTTCCTCCATTACTTCGACTTGCCCTGGTTGGCCACTGCGGCTGCGGCGGCTGCGATGGCCGCCGGATCGCCGAGATAGGCGTGGGATATCGGCTTCAGGCCATCGTCGAGCTCGTAGACCAGCGGTATGCCCGTCGGAATGTTCAGCTCTATTATGTCGGAGTCCGAGACGCCGTCGAGATGCTTGACCAACGCGCGCAGGCTGTTGCCGTGGGCCGCTATGATCACTCGCTTGCCGGATTTTATCTCCGGCGCTATGACGCCATTCCAGTACGGGATGACGCGCACTACCGTGTCGGCAAGGCACTCCCCCGCCGGGACCTCGTCCGGCGACAGGCCCCTGTAAATGGGGTCGCGCGCGGGATGGCGCTCGTCGCCCTCATCGAGGGGCGGCGGCGGCACGTCGTAGCTGCGGCGCCATATCTTGACCTGATCGTCGCCGTATTTTTTAGCGGTCTCCGCCTTGTTGAGGCCCTGCAGCGCGCCGTAATGGCGCTCGTTGAGGCGCCACGAAAACTCCGTCGGGACCCACATCTCGTCCATCTCCTCGAGCGCCAGCCAAAGGGTCTTGATGGCGCGCTTCAAGACCGACGTGAACGCCTTGTCGAACGAAAAACCGTCTTTTTTCAACTGCGCCCCGGCAGCCCGCGCCTCGGCTATGCCCCTGTCCGAAAGCGGCACGTCCGTCCAGCCCGTGAAGCGGTTCTCCCTGTTCCACTCGCTCTCCCCATGCCGCAGCAAAACTATTTTGTACATTGCGTCCCCTCCTAAAGTGCTAAAGTGCTCTTTTAGAATCAGAGTATATATTATACGCCGCTCGCGCGCAAACAGGCCTTGGACCATTGGACCAAAACCATAAGCAAGTTCTCGGGACTCTGTCCTATAGGCTCTAACTTATCATCAAAAACTACGGGTCTAAATGGCCTTGCATCCCCCAATGGGGGAGGGGGACCGCTTGCGGTGGTGGGGGTGCTCCTGAGAGGGAAGCACTCCCTCAGTCACTGCGTGACAGCTCCCTCGAAGAGGGAGCCAAAGTCAAAAACTGCGGAGCAAAAAGCGCTTACATCTCCCTAAATGAAGTAGAACCGCTTAAGTTAACGCGTATGGGTGGAACCCACGGTTTTGCCTGTGGTTCGGTTTTGCTATAATCGTCACGCATTGGGGGCGACGGTATGGATGGGCTGATCGATTGGGAGGAGACGAAAAGATTTCTGCGGCGGTCAGGGGAAAAAAGGCGTCTCGGAGCGGTCATACGATCATTTCGCGAATTGCCGTCCACTCAGGCGCCGGCGAAGGAGGCAGCGCGCGGAGGCGCCCCGCATGGGACGGTCTTCGTGGCGGATTTCCAAAGCGCGGGGCGCGGGAGGCGAGACAGGCTGTGGAGCTCCTCCCCCGGCGTCGATCTGACGTTTTCGGCCATCTTGAGGCCCAATGTCGAAACGCGCCACTCGAGCCTGCTGAACCTGGCGGCGGCGCTGGCGGCTAGATGCGCGATAGAGGGGTTTTTCCCGCCCGGTTGCGGCAATATAGAGATAAAGTGGCCCAACGACATCCTGGCAAACGGGAAAAAAATCTGCGGCATCATCTGCGAAGCAGCCGGGGACGCCAAAAGGCTGGGCTATGCGGTGCTGGGCATAGGGATAAATGCCAACGGGCGCGCCGAGGACATGCAGGCCTTAGGCCCGCCGGGCAAGATGAAGGCGACCTCGCTCATGGCCGAGCTGGGACATGCAGTCAGTTTGCCTGAGCTATTGGCGGGCGTGCTGAACGGGCTCGAAGAATTCTCGGGGATGGTAGAGGCAGAAGGTGACAGGGCGCGGCTGATCGAAATATACAGGTCGCGCTGCTCCACCGTCGGCAGAAGCGTGAAGATACAGTCGGACGAAGGGGAGTTCACTGGGACAGCTATCGGCGTTGCGGAAGACGGGGCTCTCGTTTTGAAAGCGGAATCCGGCGAGGAAACCGCGTTCCGCGCCGCCGACGTCATCCACGCCACGATGGAATGACTGCGGCGCAGCGCGCGATCATCGAATTTCAAAAGCTTTCTTTGACAATCATGGGCGCTCTTTGTTATAGTTGTTTTAGGAAAACGCTAAATAAATAACCTTTTGGCTGCAATGGGCGTATTCGTCCCTCATCTTCATGTCTGTCAAAAAAAGAATCCTCAACGTAGCCCTGCTACGACTACGGTTCTTTTTTCGCCATCCATATCGACGAGGAACGAATCCACTCCATTTCGCCGAAAAGAACATTTATTCAGCGTTTCCTTAGAAAATCACTCCGGGGGCGTGATACGCGTTGAAAGAAAACGTCACGGCAGGGTTTGCCGCTAGCGGCAGAAAATTTTCCACCGGCGCCTGGGCGCACAGTCCCGCAACCTCACGCCTTGCACGGCGCGCGATATGAATCCGCCCAAAAAGGCTTTCGCCGGGTGCCTCGCCGCGTATGGGGATTCCGACGCCGTGCTTTTCGGCGCCCCGTTTGAAACAGGGGGGTTGCCTCAGGCTGGGACGGCGGTCGCGCCATTCGCCATCAGGGATGGATGTTGGGGGCTTGAGACTTACAGCCCTTACCTGCGCGCGGACATCGGAGACTATAAAATATTCGACGCCGGAGACCTGGACCTGCCGCCGGGAGACGCGGCAAGGGCGCTTGACGCGATCGAGTCCTTCTGCGGCAAGGTCTTCGACGACGGCAAAATGCCCGTGATGGTCGGCGGGGAGCAAATCGTCGCGTTCGGAGCGGTGAGGGCGGCGGCTGCCCGATGCCCCAACCTGGCCGTGCTGCATTTCGGCGCTCACGCCGGACTCAAGCGGGAATGGCGCAAAGAACCCCTCGCCGCCCAGACCGTGATACGCCGCATATGGGAATTAGTGGGCGATGGCCGGATATTTCAGTTCGGGGTGAGATCGGGCGGGCAAGACGAATTTTCGTGGGCGATGGACCACGTGAGGATCGAGGCGTTCGACGCAAACAGCATCGACAGCTGCGCGGAGGCCATAATATCACGCCCCATCTACATAACGGTGGACCTCGACGTCATCAACCCCTCCGAATTGCCGGGCGCCCCGCTGCAGGAAGCCGGCGGCATGTCGTTCCGCTCGCTTCACGACGCGCTGACTAGCCTCCGCGGGTTCGACGTTGTGGGTTTTGACATCTGCGGCCTGGCGCCGAACCTCGACCCATCCGGGGCATCAACGGCCCTCTCGCGCAAGCTCCTTCGTGAAATGCTGATCGCTTTCTCGCCTACCCGCTGAGTTGGACGACTTCTCGGTCTCGCTCCTTCAGATTGGCGTATCCGGGGAAACCCCGAAAAACATCGCCCGCATGCGCGAGATGGCGCGCTCCGTTTCGCGCCGGACGGACGCGCTGGCGCTGCCTGAGATGTGGGCGGGGGAAAACGCGTCCTGCGATGAGGCGGAGCTAGCTATAGGCGCGCTATCCGACTCATGCCGGGAGTCTGGGGTTTTCGCCGTGTCCGGGGGCATCCCCTGGAAATCGGGGGGGCAGACCACCGTGAGGATGTGGGCGATAGACGACCTCGGGCATCTGTTCGCGCACTACGACAAGGTCCATCTGTCGTCGAAGGGCGGCGAGGCGAAAAAATTCGCACCTGGGAACGCGCCGCTGGTCTTCATGGCCGGCGAAGTGGCGTGCGCGGCGCTGTCGGGGTACGACCTGATGTTCCCCGAATTCTGCCGCCAGCTGTCGCTTGCCGGGGCTAGGTTTTTTTTCGTCTCCGCGAGCTGGCCGGAAGAGCTTGCCGGGTCTTGGGAACTTGCCATCAGGAGCTGCGCCTTTTTGAACCAGTCCTACGTCGTTGCCTGCAATGGGTCCGGCCCTCGCGCGCAATTCCGAGGGCACTCGGCGATCGTCTCACCCGAGGGCGAGATCGTCGAACGGCTCGGCGGCGAAGAGGGCATCCTCACCGCGTCCTTCAGCCTTGCCGAAGCCGACAGGCGCAGGGCCGACATTCCAATAGAGACCGACAGGC
>JAISQC010000244.1 GCA_031274465.1 Synergistaceae bacterium
GCGATAAGCCTGCCCTCCCAAGCGGAGCGCGAGTTCGTCTTTTGCCATGTCTATCATCTCCGGTTTTTCGAACAGGTCTACGGCAGCGCCTGCCATGACCTTCGAGGCCAACAACATGCCCTTGTGGCCGATCGACGCCTTGGCCTGCGACACCAACTGCCATGAGTGTTCCGGCGTGCCGAGCGCGTAACATGCCGTGACCACCTGCGCGGTGGGCACGATCCAGCTCACGTCCCCCACATCCGAGGAGCCGGGCAGGATATGGTCGGGGTCGTCAGGGTAAAAGGGCAGTATTATGTCGCAGAGGCTCTTTCCGTCCAGCATGTGGGAGCACTCGCGGAGGCTGTCGGGGTGAGGCTTCAAAAAACGCTCCAGATCGGACCCGGAGGGCGCCGTCGCCGCTATTTCAGCGGCAAGCTTGCGTTCTGCGCCGGTATACGCGGGGAGTTCCTGGCAGTTTAAGTTATCGTACAGCGTTTTCGAGAGGGTTTTGTTGGGCACCACGTTGGAGCAGGCCTTGATAAACTGTATCTCGACTTCGGTCTCGGTCATCATGGCAGCTCCAGCCGCAATTTTATTTACCCGGCGGTATATCTCTTCGACCTGCGGCGTCTTTGGGGCGCGGATGAGATACAGCACCTCGGCGTTCGGCTGCACCACGTTGGGGGAAAAACCGCCTGAGTTGGTTATGGCGTAGTGTATCCGCGCGTCGGAAATCACGTGCTCGCGCAGGAAATTCGCGCCGACGTTCATCAGCTCGACCGCGTCGAGCGCGCTCCGCCCCTTTTCCGGGGCGGACGCCGCATGTGACGCGACCCCGCTGAACTTGTACAGCACCTGATAATTTGCCAACATGCACATGTCGAGGATGGCGTTGACCGACATCGGGTGCCACGCGAACGCGGCGTCCAAGCCGGAAAAAACGCCCTCCCGGGCCATAAAGGCCTTGCCGGACCCACCTTCTTCCCCGGGGCATCCGAAAAGCTTCACCCTGCCCGGCATCCCATTGGCCAAGAGATATTCGCGTATGGCCAGCGCCGCGCCCAATGACCCCCCCGCGAAAAGATTGTGCCCGCAGCCATGCCCGTTGCCTCCGGGGCAGGCCTCGCGCTTGACGGATGTCCCCGCGTCCTGGCTGAGCCCCGAGAGAGCATCGTACTCCGCCAATATCCCGATCGTCGGGCCGCCCTCCCCGAACTCCGCGCAAAAAGCGGTATCTATGCCGCCGATGCCTTTCTCGACGGAAAAGCCCTCTTCCAGAAGTATGCCCTCGAGCAACGCGGCGGACCGGAACTCCTCGAACGCCGTCTCAGCGTAATCCCATATTTTATCCGAAACGCCGGCCAACAGATCGCTCTTACCATCTACATAGCGGAACATCTGCCGTTTGTCCAATCGGCTCACCCCCTGCCCAGCGCCGTTCTCTTAGACGCCCAGCCGGCGCATGAGATCACCGCAAGGGAAACCGCGAGGATGCCGGCCTGGTAGATCAGGTTCACGCCAAAACCGTATTTCAGCAACAAGTTGACTGTAACCGGCAGAAGGACGAAGTTCGAAACCGAGGTAAACGAAAAGCCCACGGAATAGTCGTTCAACGCCGGAAGCTCGTAATCAGGATCGCAGATCTTGAGCAACAAAAGCCCCGTGAGGAACACCCCGGTGCAGGTTCCGAAAATTGCCATCGCCCGCTCGAACTGGCAGTCGTCGAAAAACTTCCAGCAGAGCGACGTCGTAAGCCAGTAAGTAATCGCGTAGGCAATGGCCACCATGACCAGAATTGGGGCGATATACTGCAATATGGCTTTCACGGGCATGCTGGCGACCGCCGCCGTGATCGCGTAATCCGAGCAGATTCCGGCGATCCTCGACTTCGTTTTGCCGTCTATCAGGCTCCCCAGCCCCGCTTTCTGTATCGCGAAGTTGACCCCGAACATCACGATGATGGCGTATGCCCATATCGGTATCTGCATCAGCCCGGGGATTTTATTTGCTTTCGCCGCATTCATTACGACATAGGCGATGCCGCATCCGACCAGTATGATGGAAAGATGGAACGTCATGGACTCGATTGAAGAGTTGTACGTCGTCTCGCGGCCGAGGCTCTTCTGATGGTCGGGGTCGCGCTGAAAGCCCTTGCCCATGTCCAGCGGGATGTCGCCCGGTTTTTTAAGTATGGCGGTCCAGCCGCTCCGCGCCGCGATGTTGATGGCCACGATGCCGATTATCATGCCGCCGACGAGCCCGAACGTCGCTGTAGTCGTCGTCACGCCTTGGGCCACCTCCCAATACGGCAGGTCGAGCCCCTTGTAGAAGCTGCCTATGACGCCGGCTGTGCCATGACCCCCGGAAAAACCCTGCGACAGCTCGAAACCAAACGGCGGGTACAGGACCATATCCGGGCGCACGACGCTGAAAATCTGCCGCACGCACAGCCCCACCAGCATCTGCGCGGCGCATACGGCGAGCATCACGCCGAACATTTTTACGATATTGACCGAAGTCCTGCCCGCCGAAGCCTTGCCCCCGAATTTCATGCCAAGAGGGACGCTTGCCACAACGGGGACGATCAGGATGCCCGGCAAGGCGGCCCACGTCGAAATCCACTCCTTGGGGAAAGGAACCCCGCCGCTGCCCCAGATCACCGGGCCGACCAGAAGCCCGACGAAGCCCCCTATTACCGAGGCCGGCAGGAAAAGCCGCCTGAAAAGCGGGGTGATGCCCCTCAGAAATGCCCCCAGAAGCAACAGGGCGCTCAGAACGCAAAAACAGTACATTAGTTCCGTCAGCATTGCGGATGACACGATAGACGCCTCCCCTTTCAATTTATTTATTTCAATTTATTTAAAGACATTCTTTCGTTACCAACTTAATTAAAGACATATAAAGACACCAAAACAATATCATTCGCTTCAAGTTGTGTCAATACGTATATTCCGGTACGTATATTCCGGTACAAAACCGCTAATTCAAGACCGTGGGTTCCGCCCACACCCGCCAGGGAGCTAGCTCCCTGAACCCTCGTATTGGTTTTTTCTTTCACCCGTTGGTTGAAAGAAAAAACTTCATGGAGGTCAAGGAAGCTCAGTCTCATACACGGGTTTTGTGCAGA